>JBBQCQ010000324.1:0-5401 GCA_038318835.1 Gemmatales bacterium
CCACAGCGTGATCAATTCGGGCAGTTTGTACGTCGGCACCCGAACCGGGCCGGTCTTCTCCGCGATCTGTTTCACCCGCACGGGCTTGACCGCGTAGTCGCGGGGCTTTTCCCATTGGAACTCGTCGGAGTCGTGCAGCCAGTTGAGGAAGACGCGGAACTCCTTGACCACCGCCATGGCGTAGCTCTTCCTGATCGGCGTGTCGGTCGGCTTTCCGCCCGGCGACTTCTTGAACGGTCGGGCGGCGATCACTTCGAGCAGGGCCGTGATCTTGGCGAGCTTGTTCACGGTGGCGAGCCGCACGTCGGGCAGGTGATCGGCGCAGAACTCGATCTGGTCGATCTTGACCTGACCCCAGTCGGTCAGCCGCGATTTGTCGGTGATGAGGTAAAAGAGGTTCTTGCGCACCGCCGCGACGTAGGCTCTGATCGCTTCGTGCAGCGTGTGCGAGCCGCCCGATTCGAGCAGTTCTCGACCAATCGAGATGTACTTTTCGGCTTCCTGCCGCCGTAGGCGACCGCCTTCCTCCTCGGTGGCCTTGTTCCGCAGCGTCAGCCGCACGCCGGGGACGACCGATTGCCAGTCGGCGAGGATGCCCACGGCGACATCGGCAAGTTCACCCGCGTCGAGATCGACGGCGATGGTCGTCTGGCCCGAAGCGATTTCGATGGCGATGCCGAGGCCGACCTCGTCCCAGATGGGAGCCTCTCCCATCTCTCGGGCGATGCTGGCCGAATGATTCCACAAGCTGCGGACGAGCGCGACCCGCTGGTAGGCAGCGCTTTCGTCCCGTCCGAAGAGGAACTTGTGCTGCTGGTTCGACCCCGTCTTCGTGTAGCCGACGAACGCGAAGTAGCGACCGTCTTTGAGTCGTTTGAGATCCTTCATGGCTCGCCCCCTTTCCCCGTACACGCCGCTGGAACGGGCGTCTCGGAAAATGGAAGGGAGCGATCTGATTTCAGACCAATTTCAGACCAGTTCAGACCAGAAATGCCGAATCCCGAAGTGTCGGAATCGCCGTAAACCCAATGAAAAATGCCACTTACGATGACTCGTAAGTGGCCTAAAAGTGGAGGCGCCGGGAATCGAACCCGGGTCCCGAGGCACTTCCGTGCCGGCGTCTACGTGTGTAGCAAGTTCATGTTTGAGGCCAACCTTGCGGCCGCCTCGCGTTCGCTTGCTGCGTCCCCAACTTGCAGGGTGCGAAGCTCGCTATCGGTCAGGTTTTTTAGCAGACGCCGCCACCGAGGCGAATCCGGTTGCCCGAACCCTCTAGCGTCCGCGATCCAGAATTGGCGTCCGAACAATGACCTCTCTGGCGAAGGGCACGGAACGGCTCACGGGTTATTAAGCCGCGAGAGTGAACTGCGTTTCAGCAGTTGTTGTGTGACCGGCTTTTTACGAGGCCAACCGATCAACCTCGACACGCAACCGAACACTTCACCTGCCCGGTCGAAACCATTTCGCCCCCGGCACACGCATTATATGCAGTCGGAAACATTCGCCACAGATGAACCCAGACAAAACCAAAACCGATTTGACCACAGAGGACACAGCGAACCCCGAGAAAAGAGTTCACAAGGCATTCTTGAAGAATTCTCGTCTGCCTTTCCTCGGTGTTCGCTGTGCCCTCTGTGGGGAATGGTTTCGAATCGCTTACCCGACGAACACGCCGTTGGTGCCGCTGAAGGCGTCGAAGGCGAAGAGTTCGGCCGGGGTTGCCGTTGCGCCGTTCACCGCGGAGCCGGCGTAGGCCGTTACGCGGGTGCCTGCCCCGGTGCCGCTGCCGACCACGATGTCGGCCTTGCTGTCGGCGTCCAGATTCTTCACGGCTACGCGGACGCCGCCCCGGCTGGTCGTGTCGCCGGCGAAGAAGTTCGCAATCGGCGTGATCGTCCCGCCGGACGATGAGACGAGCGTCGCGCCGTTGAACACCGTCACCCGGGGGCCGCCACCGGGGCCGCCGCCGGCGATGATGTCGGCCTTGCCGTCGCCGTCGATGTCGCCCAGCGCCAGGAAGACGCCGTTGCGGAGCGTCGTCTCGAACGCGAAGAAGTCGTTGAACAGCGTTGTCGGCGTGCCGCTGAGCGACTTGCCATTGAACACGGCTACCCGCGGTCCGCCGCCGAAGCCGGCGGCCACGCCGAGGTCGCCGGTGCCGTCGCCGTTCACGTCGCCGATGGCCGCCCGCGCGCCGCCGCGGAAGTTCGGGTCGGCGATGCCGAAGAAGTCCGCCACGACGTTGGCCGGGTTGCCGCTCCGGAAGACTCGGACACGAGGGCCGCCGCCCTGGTCGGGCGTGACGACCAATTCCGGGATTCCGTCGCCGGTGAGGTCGCCCGCGGCTACGTAAACGCCGCCGGTGAACGATGCCTCAAACGGAGCGAAGGCGAAGAGTTCCTTTCCGTCGGTCCCACTGATGATTCGCACGTCGGTCGCGATGCCGGGGCCGGACCCGACGACGAGGTCGTTGATGCCGTCGCCGTTGAAGTCGGCCGTCGCCGTTCGCACGCCGCCGGTGAACCCGGCACTGAACGGCATGACCGTCTGGACCACCGTCTTGTCGGAGTTGTAGAGCTTGGCCGATGCGGCCACGCCGGTGTCGGTGCCGGCCGCGAACGAGGTGGTGCCCGTCAGGCCGTTCGAGGCAAGGACGAACTCGGCAGCCGACAGACCGACGACCGGGGTCGTACCCGTGCTAATCAGGCCGAGCTTCGTGGCCGCTCCGGTGGCCAGGTCGATGCCGTACAGAGACGTGCTTCCGGCGATCGTCAGGGCCGCGTAGCCCGTCCCGATGGCCGGCGCGTTCGCCGTCGTCACCTGCACATTCGACGGGATGTCGAAGGCGTTCGCACTGGTGAAATCGACGGCCACGCCACCCACCGTGATGCTCACGCCGTTGGTCAGCGTGCCGGCGTTCGGCGGGTTCTGGATGTACAGCTTGTCGGTGACGGCGTCGAGCGTGTACTGCGTGGTCACGGTCGCCTTGTGAATACTGTTCGTGTAAGCTGTCGCGTCGCCGGTCGTCGAGCCGCCGTTGAACGAGCCATCCGGTTGAACGCCGGCCGCGACGGTGTCGCCGTCCAGGGCCGCTCCCGTAGTGGGATCGACGCGGAAGTTCGTGCCGGTGCTGGCGACCACCCGCAGCTTGTCCACCGTCGGGTTGATGTCCACACCGAAGGCGGTGCCGGCCGGGAAGGTGATGGCCATGCCGGCCGTATCGACGAGCGAGATGCCCGCCCCGATCGGTGTCGTGCCCCCGGTCTGGGGGTCGAGCGTGGCAATGCGAACCGTGCCGGCGACCGAATTGTGAACGAGCGCGAGATACTGCCCCGTAGCCGGTCGGCGGTCGAGGCCGACGACGGCTTCGTTGGCTGCCAGGCCGGCGATGGTGGCGGTGGAGGTCGTGCCGGGGGTGAGCGAATTGAACCGGATCACGCTGCTGCCGGCGATGCCGACGAAGGGAATGCCCGTGTTGCTGGCGTTCGGCTGGACGGCGAAGCCCTGAACGGACACGGTGCCGCCGGTGCCGGCGAGGCCCACGTTGCCGACGAGCGTGGCCTTCGCCGTGGTCAGGTCGATCGTGTACAGCCCCGGCGTGCCGGCAGCCGTTGTGAGGATGACGAACCCCGACCCGGTGGCGGTCGCGTTGGCCGTGCTGACGGACACCCCGGCCGGGATATCGAACCCGTTGACGGCCGTGAAGTCGAAGGTGCTGCCCGCCACCGTGACGACGGTGCCGTTCGACTGAGTGCCGGCGTTCGGCGGGTTCTGGATCGAGAGTTTGTTCGTGACCGCGTCGAGCGTGTACAGGGTGGTCACGGTCGCGTTCGGGGCGTTGTTCGTGTACGCGGCTGCATCCACGGTGGTCGTGTCGCCGTTGATCGCGCCGTCGGGGTTAATGCCCGCGGTCCCGGCGTTCCCATCGACGATGCCGCCGGTGTTCGGGTTCATGCGGAAGTCCACGCCGGCGTCGGTGACGACGCGGATGCGGTCCACGGTCGGGTTGAAGTCGAAGCCGAAGTTGGTGCCAGCGATGGCGACCGGGTTGCCGCCGCCGTCGTCGAACTGCACGGTGCCGGCCGACAGGCCGACCGCGAGGCCGGTGGTCGGGCTGATGGCGTACAGTCGCACCGCCCCGGTGCCGTTGGAGGTCAGGCCGTACAGTTGGCCGTTCTGCGGGCGGATGTCGATGCCGACGAGGTTCTCGCCGGTGCCCAGCCCGGTCACGGGCACGCCGGTGCCCACAGTCGCCGGGGTGGCCGTGTCGAACGCGAAGAGGGTGTTATTGCTGAGGGCGAACGCCGCGGTCGGCGTGGTGCGATCCTCCAGCGGGGTGACAGTCGGACGGAAGGAAGAGGTCATCAGCCGACGTTGAAACTTGGTCACGGTGCTACTCCCAGGCTCGTCTAAAAATCGACCGCCGTCGGGATGAGCCGATCCCGACGGCACGCGAACGGGGTGAGGCGATACGAACGGGCACGCACCGCGGGCGGATGCGGCCGATCAAACCGGACTTGTCGGCATATCTTGCGCCGGTGAACCCTTCGTTGCCAGGGTAAAATTAGGAAATATCGGGAGTGTGGGGGAAACAGGAATCGCCGAATCGCGGCTCGAAGTGGGGTAAGATGACTGCAACTCTTCCCCGCGGGATTTCGGGACGTCGCACATGCGCACGCTTCGCATCGGCAATGGCTGCGGCTTCTGGGGCGATAGCATCGACGCGCCGATTCGCCTCGCGGAAACCGGTCGCCTCGATTACCTGACGCTCGAATACCTCGCCGAACTGACGATGTCGATTCTCGCGATCCAGAAGCAGCGAGACCCGACCGCCGGGTACGCCACCGACTTCCTCGACTTGCTGCCGCGGCTCGGGCCGATCCTGGCGCAGCAGCCGAATCTGAAGATCGTCACGAACGCCGGCGGGATGAACCCGCACGCTTGCGGCCGAAAGTGTGCCGCGATTCTGCCGACGCACCGCGTGGCCGTCGTGAGTGGCGACGACCTACTGCCGCGGCTGGACGAACTTCTGGCGGCCGGGTACACACTGAACCACCTCGACACCGGCGAATCGCTCGCGGCCGTCCGCGGCAAGGTCGTGAGCGCGAACGCCTACCTCGGTTCGGCCCCCATCGCCGAGGCGTTGCGCCGCGGGGCGAACGTCGTCGTCACCGGCCGGGTGGCCGATGCGTGCCTGACCGTCGGCCCACTGCTGCACGAGTTCGGCTGGGCGACCGACGACCTGCTCGCGGCCGGCACCGTGGCCGGGCACCTGATCGAGTGCGGTGCCCAGGTGACGGGCGGCCTCTGGATCAACGCCGACGATTCGACCCGCCTGGAGGACGTGGGCTACCCCATCGCGGAGGTTCGCGAGGATGGCACCTTCACAATCACGAAGCCC
>JBBQCQ010000325.1:0-5396 GCA_038318835.1 Gemmatales bacterium
ACCACCCAGTCGGCATCGGTGCCGGTGGTGCTGACGTGCAACTCCACCTCGATTGGCCCGGCCAGCGTCAGGTCGTCTTTGAGTTCCGGCGTCTGGTACACGAGCACGTCCGGCCGCCGCGACGCGAACCGCTGGTCGGCCGTCATGTACTCGTAGTCCATGCGGTTCGAGGTCTTCTCGATGAACGGCACCGGCTTCGCGGGGTCGGAGACGAACTCGTCGGCCTCGAATCCGCCCGTCGCAGCGGGCGGGGCTTGGTGCAACTCCCCACGGTCCAAGAAGTACATCTTCACCGCCTTCGACTCCTTCGGCGGCCATGCGTCGTACTTCCGCCAGACGTTGGTGCCGCTCTCGAACACCCACGCCTCCGGGGCGGCGAACTCGCCCTCGCCCTTCAGGTGCTTCTTGAAGAACGGCAGTTCGATCTTCTCGCGATAGAACTCGGCCGTCTTGCTGCCGAAGCGGGCGTTGCCGAGGCTCAGGCCGTCGCCGCGGCTCCAGCCGCCGTGGTCCCACGGCCCCATGACGAGCGTGTTGAACTTGTTCTCTGGGCTGCCCTTCTCGGTGTTCTTGTAGCACTCCAGCGCGCCGAACAGGTTCTCCGCGTCGAACCACCCGCCGACGGTCATCACGGCCGGCTTCACGTTCTTCAGGTGCTGCCGGATGTTCTTCGCCTTCCAGAATTCGTCGTAGGTGCCGTGCTGCATCATCTCGTTCCAGAACGCGACCTGCCCCTTGAAGTACTTCTTGTCGGCGTTTGCCAGCGGGCCGAGGTTCAGGAAGAAGTCGTACCCATCGGGGGTGCCGTGGTCGAAGCGGGTGCGGTCGGCCGGCGTGCGGACCGGCTCTGGCCGCGGCTTGCCGAACCCGGCCAGGAAGTTGAAGCCGTGCGGCAGGAACAGGCAGCCGTTATGGTGGAAGTCGTCGCCGACGAACCAGTCCGTCACGGGGGCCTGCGGCGAACACGCCTTCATCGCCGGGTGCGCGTCGATCATGCCGGCCGCGGTGTAGTGGCCGGGGTACGAGATGCCGGTTTGGCCGACGTTGCCATTGTTGTTCCGCACGTTCTTTACGAGCCATTCGACGGTGTCGTAGGTGTCGGTCGATTCGTCGGTGTCCTTCGCGTCGGCGTGCTGGATCGGCCGCATGTTCACGAAGGTGCCTTCGGACATCCAGCACCCGCGCACATCTTGGTAGACGAAGATGAACTTGTCGGCCGTGTACGCGAACGACGGCCCGAGCGAGTTGCGGTAGTTCTCGATCCCATACGGGGCGACGCTGTACGGCGTGCGGTTGAGGATCATCGGGTACTTTTTGGCGTCGTCCTTCGGCACGTACACGGAGGTAAACAGCTTCACGCCGTCGCGCATGGGGATGCGATACTCGTACTTGGTGTAGTTCGCAACGACGTACTCTTTCTGAAGCTTAGGATCGAGCGGCGGCGTCTGCGCGACGAGGACCGTCGGCGACAGCACCACCGCGGCAAGCAGGACAAATCGGAGCATGGAAACCACCCAGCAGGATGAGTCGAACAGCACGAAGGAGAGGAAGACACGATAGGCGAGAGGCGGGGCGAAGGCAAACACTCACGCACATGCTTCTGACAAGCCCGCAGCGCAAGCAAGGGTGAGGAGTTGCGGCCCTTGCTTACACTCTGTCTATTGCCCACAAGTTGTGGGTTTGGTAAACCCGGTATCTTCACTGGAGTTGTCGATCCCACCGGCCACGAGTTGCGGGGTCTGGTTCACCAACAGACGTTCTGCCGGGAACTCCATCCGCCGGGTGAAACGCGGGGCCAGCGATACCACCGAACGGATCGCGAATCGGAAACGTGGCTGACGGCCGTCACGGCCGTGGGCCGAATGCCGAACGACGCGGGCTGGGTTCACGTCGGGGATCGGGCGGCCGATTTCTTCGGCCTGATGGCGACGACGCGGGCGACGAACAGCCACGTTTTGATTCGCCTCGTGCAGGATCGGGTGGCGAGTTCGCCCCCGGATTCCCAGGGCGAAGCGACGGGCGACGCGGATCGGCTTCGCCTGATGGCCGAGACGAGACGGGTGTCGGTGACGACGACCCAGGCGGTGGCGATCGCGAGTCGGGGTCGTCGTCCGGGTCGGGTGGCGACGCTTTCGTTGGGGTCGGTGCGGTTGACGATTCGCCCGCCGCAGAACGAACCACGGTGGCGGACGAGTCGGCCGCGGCGTTGTTGCCGTATTGCGACTGGTACGAGTGGCGATGGCCGACGATGAAGGAGTATCACAAGGTTCAGAAGACGGGCCTGGGGATCGAGCGGCTGCGGTTCGAGACGAAGGGTCGGTTGTTGGCGGCGATCGCGTTGTTGTCGGCACCGCTCGCATCGTGGCCTCGACGCGGATCAGTTCGTGCCGGTCGTCGCCGCGTTCCTCCAGCCAGTCGGCGTACACCAGTCGCAGCACGGTGTCGTCGGGCGGAGTGCGGATGGCCGCGAGAAAGGCGTCATCGTCGGGCATCGCAGCCTCGGGTTCGCATGGTCCTGACACGATCATACCCGATTCGGCCGAAACGGGCCTTGCGACCGCCGGCACGGGCGGGTATGAACCGCGGTTTTGTCTCGCCACACCGGGCACCGCCATGCGCCGCCAATTTTGGATGCTCTTTCTGGTTGTCGCGGTCGGGTGGCCGCTGGCCGGGTGCACCACCGATCGCGGCTCGAAGACGCCGGCCGAGGTTGGGCTGAACACCCGCGACTTGATCGACCCCGCTGCGCAGGCCGAGGCCGAGGAACTCAACCCGCCCGATCAACTGTCGGTCATGGCCGAACGGCTTCGCAACGAACGCAAGCAGAAGCTCGCCGAGCAGCTCAAGAACGAGGGCGGCAAGGCCACCCCACGAGCGAAGACCATCTTGTGCCTGTCCGGCGGGGGATCGTTCGGAGCGTACACGGCCGGCGTGCTCAACGGCTGGACGGAACGCGGCGACCGACCGCAGTTCGATGTGGTCACGGGCATCAGCACCGGGGCACTCATCGCCCCGTTCGCCTTCCTCGGTTCGCAGTACGACAATCACCTGACGGAACTGTACACGGCCGTCGAGAGCCGCGACTTGTACATGTTGCGGCCGCTCAAGGCACTGTTCGGCGAGGCGTTCGCCGACAACAGTCGCATGGCCAAGCGGGTCGATGCGGCCATCTCGCCGGAGATCACGGCCGCCATCGCCGCCGCCCACAAGTGCGGCCGTCGGCTGTACGTGGGCACGACCGAGGAAGAGGGCAAGCAGTTCGTCATCTGGGACATTGGCGCGATCGCCGCCCGGAATGGCCCCGGCGACCGGGAATTAATCGTGAAGGTCTTGCTGGGGTCGTCGGCTCCGCCGGGGTTGTTCCCCTCCGCGAAGATCGGCGTGAACGTGGACGGCACCTGCCTGATCGAACGGCACGTGGACGGCGGCGTGTCGCAGGCGCTGTTCTTCCGCCCACCGTACATCCCGCCGGCCGAGCGATCCGACGTGGCCGCTCGCGATCTGGCCGGCTCGAAGGTGTATGTGATTTTGGCGGGCAAGTTGTACGCCGACCCGGAGGTGATCCGCCCGTGGTCCTTGTCGCAGGCCGGCAAGAGTGTGTCCACGCTCATCTACGCTCAGGCCCGCGGCGACCTGCAGCGCCTGTACACGGTCTGCCTGCTCACCGGCATGGACTATTACGTGACGGCCATCCCGCCCGGTTATCCGGCCCCGACGTCGAGTTCGGAGTTCAAAAAGGAAGTGCTGGTGCCGATGTATGAGGAAGGCCGGCGGGTGGCCAAGTCGGCCGAGCCGTGGCGAACGCTGCCCCCTGGGGCCGGTCCCGGCGAAAGCACGCTGGTACGGGCTGGGACGATCCTAACGCAACAGCAGCGCGGCCCCGCCCAGCCGATCAACCTCGCGCCGAACCTCCTGCGCCCGCGGCTACCTGTCTCCGACCGTGGGAACATTCCCGCTCCCCCCCTGCCCCTGGAAATGCCGCCGATCAAGTGATGGCAAGAACGGTAGGAGTTGATCGAGCCAAGTAACTGATTGGGCGATCGATTTCGGGGGGCTTGAGAGCCCAGGGGGGAGTACCCCGTGCTGAGAATGGTGATCTTGAAGAGCGATTGCGAGTTGTCTCATGTTGTTGGGCGCATTGAACTCTTGCCCCCGCAGCCCGCACCTTCTGCACACCGGACAGCGTAAGACCGATCAAAATCGAAATGATCGCCAGTACCACGAGCAGTTCGATCACTGTAAAACCGGAACGGCGAGTCACGATCAGCCCTCTGCGGGAATCACCAGAGGCGGGGAAGTTCGGGAACGCCACCGACGAACCGCGAAAGCGAAGACACCGAAGAAACCGGAAATCGTGAGAAAATCACCCAAAGATACGATTTTGGCTTGGCGTATGGCACCCGGCGGGCACAACCCCCTACAAAGCTCGGCCCTTGGAGTTCGTCACTCGACTGGGCCGGTGGGAATTCGTCGGTCGAGTTGCAGAGGGTGACATTCGCGATCAATACGTGGGCCGTTCCGTCGCTGCCGAGTTCCCGAAGTCGGCACAAACTCCGTTCATCTACAAATCCTGATCCGCTGAGCCGGACGGCTGATACCGCCCGGTTCGCGATCCGGTCGTGCTCCCCGAGGATCACGCCACCTGATTGGTCCGGCTTCGCGGGAAGACGTTCGAGTCTGCGGCTTCCGCCCCGCCTTCGTAGCGGTGGTAGACGGTGCGGTGCGGGAACGGAATCTCGATGCCGAGTTGGTCGAAGCGGTTCTTGATCCGTCGCAGCATCTCGCGCTTCACCGGCCACTGGTGCAGGGGGCGGGTCTTCAAGAGGAACTTGATGACCACGCCGGAGTCGGCCAGCGAGTCCACGCCCAGCATCTCCGGGTCTTCCAGGATCGACAGGCCGAAGACCGGGTCGTGCCGCATCTCATGGCCGAGGTCCATCAGCACTTCGATGACGCGATCCACGTTCTCCTTGTACGCCACCGGAATGTCCATCATCGCCCGCGACCAGCCGTGCGTGAGGTTACTCACGTTCGCGGCCGTGCCGTGCGGGATGAAGTGGCGGATGCCCTCCAGGTCGCGGAGCACCGTCACGCGCAGGGTGATCTGCTCCACAAGACCGGCGATGGTGCCGATGCGGACCACGTCGTTGACGCTGTACTGGTCTTCCATCAGCATCATGAAGCCGGTGAAGTAGTCGCGCATGAGGTTTTGGGCACCAAATGCCACGGCCAGGCCGAGGACGGCGGCTCCGCCCATCAGCGGCACGATCGGCAGGCCGACCTCGTCGAGGAGCATGACGAGGCCGCCGCCGTAGACCATCAGGCCGGCCGTGTAGCGGAACACGCCGACGAGCGTGCTGGCGCGGTTCTCGCGGTCCTCGGCCGACCCCCGCTGG
>JBBQCQ010000326.1:0-5394 GCA_038318835.1 Gemmatales bacterium
TCGTGCTGGCCCTGATCGCCGCGCACATCGCGGGCTTCTACCGACACCGGCCGGACTACCACATCACCGAGACGCACGTCGTCTTCGAGCAATGCGGCGTCGGCGTGCTCCTCGCGTGGCTGTCGGTGAACCGCCCGCAGACCTGGGCGAAACTGGGCCGCGAGTCGCACGGGTTCGCGCCGCTCGGCCTGTTGTTGATCTTCGTGGCGGCCGCGAACCGCACGCTCTGGAACTGGTGGCTACCCGACTGGGGCACCGGCGGGTGGGCGGTCATCTTCGGCAGTTGGGTGGTGCTGGCGAACTCGTCGCCGTTCTGGCGGGACCGTGTGCGGTCGCGATTCCTGGCGTTCGTCGCAAGTCGGGCGTATTCGCTGTACCTCGTTCACATCGAGGCGATCACGGTGGCGAAGAAGCTGCCGCTACCGACCGAAGGGCAGGTCGTGACGGCGCTGTTGCTGGCGTTCGTGCTGGCGGAGGTGCTGTACCGCAGCGTGGAGCGACCGTTCAACCGCCTGCGCGACCGATGGAAGCCAAACACAACCCCCGTTTAGCGGCGACGCGGAGTCTGCGGAGCGGCGCGTGTTGCTGCCCCCGCGCTCCGCTCCGCCGCTAAACGGGGGGTTCCTCTTCCTCGACCTGCTTCGGGCCGAACACCGCGAGCAATCCCAGCAGCACGTGCAGGTTCGGTATCTGCGAGGAGTCCTTCATCAGCCACGTCCGCCAACTGGCCTGCCGCTTGATCGAGAGCACCTTGTGGGCGAGCGTCACCTCGCGCACGTCCGCCCACGGCAGCACTCTGATGCCCTGCCGCAAGCCCTCGGCCGTCACGAGCAGGTCGCCGAAGACGACGGGCGTGCCGCGACCCAGGTCGGCCAGCGACTTCGGCCACAGGACCGCGAACGTGCCGCACTGTACTCGCTCCGATAGATCCGCGTAGTCGGCCACGGCCGGCGTGAAGCGGGTCTTCGTGCCGTCGGTTCGTTCGATCTCGAACCAGGCATTCCACACCTGCACGGCCGGCACCGACGCGGGCAGCCAGCACGCGGTCAGGTCGCCGCCCACACCCCAGCGGAATTGCGGCTCGCTCGCGTCGGTCTTCTGCCGCATGACGGCGACCGCTTCCCACGGGAACGACTCGACCTCGTCGGGCTTCAGCCGCAACAGCCCTGTGGGGAAGACCAGCACGCGCAGGCCGCGATTGCGGTACAGGAACCAGAGCAACGCGGCCCCGATTATGGGCGGCACGAACAGCAGGTGGAACTGGAAGTGGCCGAACTGGGCCGGGCCGTGGACCCACCAGACGTAATTCGCGACCAGGCCGTAGGCGATGAGTGCGAAGGCGACGACGGTCTTCACCCGTGCCCACCGGCCGCCGGCCCGGAACACCGCGTCGGGCGTGCCGAGTTCTTGCGTCGCGATCTCGACTTCCTCGTCGGCGTCCGGCAGTTCGTCGGCGTCGGTTTGGCCCATTCCACCACTCCGGGACACGCGGGGTACACGCTGTATAATACCCGTTCGACCGCAGCTCCTTCCGTTTCGACCTCGGTGATTTATGCTCATCGTCATGCAATCGCTCGCGACCGCCCCGCAGATCGACGCCGTCGTGGCTGCTGTGCGCGATCTCGGCCTCACGCCGCATGTGTTGCCGGGCACCACCCGCACCGCCATCGGCATGACCGGCAACACGGCGTCGGTCGATCCCGGTCACTTCGCGGTGCTGTCCGGCGTCGAGGAAGCGATCCGCGTGACGAAGCCGTATAAACTCGCCAGCCGCGAGATGCACCGCGACAACACGACCATCACGCTGCCCCAGGCCGACATCGGGCCGCACACCTTCACCGTCATCGGCGGGCCGTGTTCGGTCGAGAGCGAAAAGCTGCTCATGGACACCGCCGAGTTCTTGTTGGCGAGGGGCGTGAAACTGCTGCGGGCGGGGGCGTTCAAGCCGCGGACGAGTCCGTACAGCTTCCAGGGCATGGGCCTGGAAGGGCTGAAGCTGCTCCAGAAGGTGCGGGCGAAAACGGGCATCGGCATCGTCACGGAAGTGATGGATACCGAGCACGCCGCCGCGGTGGAAGAGGCGACCGACATCATCCAGATCGGCGCGCGGAACATGCAGAACTTCAGCTTGCTGAAGCGGGTTGGCCTGTGCCGTAAGCCGGTGCTGTTGAAACGCGGGCTGAGTGCGACGCTGGAAGAGTGGCTGATGGCGGCCGAGTACATCATGGCCGGCGGCAACTACAACGTGATCCTGTGCGAGCGGGGCGTGCGCACCTTCAACGACCACTCGCGGAACACGCTCGATCTATCGGTCATCCCACCGGCGAAAGCGCTCTGCCACCTGCCGATCTTCGTCGATCCGAGCCACGGCACCGGCAAGCGGGCGTATGTCGCGCCGATGGCCCTCGCCGCCCTCGCGGCGGGTGCGGACGGGCTAATGATCGAAGTCCACCCCGACCCGGATCGTGCCGCAAGCGATGGCATGCAGACGCTGAACTTCGAGACGACGGAGAAGCTCCTGACGCAGTTGAAAATGCTCGCGCCGATGCTGGGCCGACGAATGTAACAAGCCCGCAGCGCAAGCAAGGGTGACAGTTCAACCCTTGCTTGCGCCGCGGGCTTGTCGCTTGTCATGCCTCGTCTCGGCAGCGGACGCGAATACGTCCCTGCCCTTGGCCAGTGATCTGCCCGACGATTGCGGCCGGGCTTCCGAGTGCTTCCACGACCGCATCCGCCACCGCCGCCGGGACTGCCGCGAGCAACCCGCCTGAGGTCTGCGCGTCGCACAACAAGAGTTGCTCGTCCGCGGACACGTCCGGGTCGAACGTCACCCAATCGGCCAGGAACTTCGCGTTCGCCCGTGTGCCGCCCGGCACGATGCCGGCCGCCACGTACTCACGGGCGGCGGGCAGGATCGGCACGCGGTCGGCCCACACGTCGGCCGTCACGCCGCTGGCCGCGGTCATGTTTCGCAGGTGCCCCAGCAGGCCGAAGCCCGTCACGTCGGTCAGGCCGTGAACCTCGAAGTTCGCCAGCACTTCAGCCGCCTCGCGGTTGAGCGTGGTCATCACACGGATCGCGACGGCAATCGCACCGTGCGTGTCCCGATTGTTCTTCGCAGCCGTGGAGATGATGCCGAGGCCGAGCGGCTTCGTCAGAATCAGGTGGTCGCCCGGTCGTGCCCCGGCGTTCGTGAGCACGCGATTCGGGTGAACCGTGCCGACCACGGCAAGGCCGAAGATCGGCTCCTCGCTCTTGATCGTGTGGCCGCCGACGATGGCGATGCCTGCTTCGGCCGCCACCATCGCTGCGCCGTTTAGAATGTCCGCCAGCACTCCCGCGGGCAAGCCGTCGGGGAAGCCGACGATGCTGAGCGCGGCGAGCGGTTTCCCGCCCATGGCGTAGACATCGCTCAGGGCGTTCGCCGCCGCCACCCGGCCGAAGTCTCGCGGGTCGTCCACGATCGGCGTGAAGAAGTCGGTGGTGAGGACAAGGGCGAGGTCGTCCGAGAGCTTGTACACGGCGGCATCGTCGGCGGTCGCACTGCCGACGAGCACGTTCGGGTCCGTCACCGCCGGCAGCAGGCCAAGCAGCGGCAGCAGGAACCCCGGCGGGTGCTTGGCTGCACACCCCGCCCGTTTGGCCAACGTCGTCAGTCGGATCGGCTCGCCGGTGCTCATAGATTCCCCCAAAAGGTTGAGACCGCGCTCGAGATGTTGTACGCGAGGCACGAAACGAAACGACCCGCCGGAACGGCGGGTCGCTCGAATCGAAGGGACGTTGGTGTTACGCGCCGGTGCAGCAACTGGCGGCGTCAGACTTCCAGCCCATCTCGGTTTCCATCGAATTCTTCTTGAGGTGGACGTGCGTATCAACACGCTCGATCCAGTCGAGTGGGATGAAATGGTGCTGGCCGTCCGGGCTGCCGTTGCGGGTCAACTTGATGGCATCGCCTTCGACGTGATCGACCACGCCGACCTTCTTGCCGCCACTGGCGATCACGTCCATGCGTTCCTTGACGCCGGCCGATGCACCCATGCCAACCTTGTCCTTGACCCAGCCGGTGGCATGTTCGGCCCCTTCGGCTATCTTATGGCCGACGTTCTTGGCCGCGTCCGCGACCGCATGGCCCGCGTCCACCACTTTGTCTTTGATCGTGCTCATGGTGAATCCCTCATGTCAGGATGTTGGAGATAATCGAGAAAGCGAACGGGGAAATTGAGAAGCAATCGGGATGCCAAAGGAAAGGCACTTTTCACCACGGAGACACGGAGAAGACTACTTCTCGGCCTTTTCTTCTCCGTGTCTCCGTGGTTCGTTCCTTCTTCGCTTGTCGCACTGGCACGGCGTTGCTCAGGCATATGAACCACCCTGCCGGTTCTACCCGCGAGTTCCGGGGAACGTGTGCGAGCGGGCATACCCTGGGGTTGGCATCCCCTTTGCCTGAGAGAACTTAAGATTCTTATCGAGGTGCTCCATGATCGATGCCGTGAAGTCGCAGCCGCGCGTGATGGTGGTCGATGATAACGAAGACGCCGCCGTGAGCTTGAGTTTTCTACTGTCGAGTGCGGGGTTTCAGGTGGCGACGGCCTTCAACGGCCCGGCTGCGATTGAACGGGCGAAGGAGTTCCAGCCGCATGCTTATGTGCTGGACATCAACATGCCGGAGATGAGCGGGTACGAACTGGCCCGCCACCTGCGTAACCTGCACCCGGATCAGCCGCCGATCTTCGCGACTGTCACGGCCTACAGCGATGACTCGCACCTGACGCAAGCCGTGGAGGCCGGGTTCGATCTGCACTTCACGAAACCGGCCGACCCATCGGAAGTGGCGGAGCAACTCGAAGACGCCCTCCGCGAGTACGGCCGCCTCAGCACTGTCGCAGTCGCGAACTGACCCTCACGCGGCTGCCGACCGCTGCGGCTTCGCTAGCGTGGGCATCATCTCGAGCAAACCCCGGACATGCTTGCAAGCGTGGTCCGGGTTGTCTTCCCCCCGGTACACCGCATCGGCACACGAGCAGTGCCACCGAATGGCCCCGCCCTCGAACCGCTCGGCCGCGATCTGGTACGGCAACCGCCCACCGCTGACTTCCCACGTCATGGCACACCCGGCCTCGGTCAGGTCGGGGTTGCGATACGTCACTCGATACTGGTAGAGCGACAGCGACCGCTTCCGGTCGGTGCCGGGGAGCATGAGCGTGACAAGACCGAACGTGCGGCCGGCCGGTGAGGGAACGAGGATCATTTTTCGGCCTCCGGAGAGGTTACTTGTGGGTTTGGTTGGGTAGAGTTTACCATTTCGCACTCGCCTGTACTATGTCGGTAGCGACACGTCTCCTTAAAATAACGGCTGAAACGATGATGATTGCGCGCGAGGAGGCGACCCCGTGA
>JBBQCQ010000327.1:0-5391 GCA_038318835.1 Gemmatales bacterium
ACCTGCTCCACGGGGACCGAGTACGTCCGCGAGATGTCGGCCCGCGACTGGAACACGCTCGAGCCGCCGTCTTGGGCCTCGATGAGTGCCCGAAAAATCACCTGGCGTTGCTCGATGGGAATCGAATCGGTGGTCATGGCCGGCTTTCCTGAGGGTAGAACACTCCATGATATGTACTACGGCCGCTCGCATCCCTTCCCGAATCCCGAATTGACGAAGTGAACGAATCGGGCCACTCGTGACAACCCTTCCCCGATCGGAAACGCGCTCGGAAATAAGCCGATTTCGGGTACTTTGACCGAATGGCCTGTTCGTAGGATCAGTTCCTCCAATTCCCTGGTACGATGGGCTGCTTCCCCCTCACGCCCGCGAGGCCCACCATGAGACCCGAACATCCCGATGTGTGGGTCGTGTACCGCATCGCCCCCACCAAACACGCTGCCGAGCGAACCATCATTTGCACGCAGGTCGAGTGGGACGTGATGCAGCGCGAGCACCCAGGGCACAACACCCTCGTCCGGGACCAGATCATCGGCGAACCCGAGGCCGAGCGCCTCGTCCGCTCGCTTCAGCCTGTCGATGCCACCAAGAAGAAATGACTCTGTTCGTCTCCGCTGTCTCACCCAGATCCGACCCCGTGCGAGATTATTCATGGACAAAGTCGTATTCATCGGCAACTTTACTGGCGGGTCTTTCGGCCGAGCCGGCGACCCCTCGCGGACGTATGCGTACTTCGCCCTGACCAGCGACATCGACGCCGAGACGGCGTCGCGGGGCACGGCACACTTGATCGCATTCCGGGACAAGGGCGAGGCCGAAGGCCGACTGGTTGGCCTGAAGCTGAAGTCCACGGAAGAGGTCGTGAGCGCCGCTCACCTTCGTGAAACGCGACAGAACAAGCTCACGCTGGGTCGTCATATTCGTGCGGCCATCGAAGGGCATATCGGGGAAGTGGTGCGGACGCTGCGGTGGGGCGACCAGGTGCGGCCGCCCAAGACGATGTGCAAGGAAACAGCCGCCCTCCTGAAATCCGCGCCCGCGGGCGGGTGGGATGCGGTCGCGGACGGCCGGAGTTATCGCGTGTGGTTGACCGCGTCGGGTTTGGCGTCGCGAGTTGTGGAAATGGCCCCCGTGGTGGCGGGGGCGTGATCGCGACTGCGGGGCAGCGTTAGAACGTCTTGCGTTCCTTGGGCGGACGGCCGAGGGCGGCCTTGCGAATCACGTTGGCCCGGTTCCGCTCCTTGCGGCTGCGCTCTTCGCACGGCTTTTCGTAGTACTCGTGCGCTCGCAGTTCCTTCTTCCTCCCGCTTCGCTCGATCAGTTTTTTGAACCGCCGCATTGCCGCGGCGATCGGTTCCCGATCGTGTACACGCATCCGCAGTCCCATTTCGTCTCCCGTTGGTAAGGTTTCACTCGAAGCAATTTCCGTCGTCCGGGATAGGCCCGGTTAAATCACATCGTCGGTCGGTTCGGTCTCAGGCTTATCGTTGGCCTTCTCCATCGCCGCCATACGGGCAGCCCGTTCGGCTTTCTTACGAAGCGCCAGGGCCGTCGGCTTCACCACTCGCGGAACCGGAGGCACGGTCTGCAGGGCACGGGCGTATTGTTCCGCCTCGGCCTCGTTCCGGATGTGCTCCCGGATGAGTGTGTGAACCCCCGGCAGCGATTTCTCCAAATCGTTCCACTCTTGCTGGGAGCAGACAGCGTGGTGACCGCCGAGGTTCTTCTCCGCCGCTGCCTTGTAAACGACCCACTCCGTCGGCTCTTGCTTTCGCATCCTGTTTCCCCGGTGCGGAATCAACAGGTTATTTTATCAAACAACCCGTCTTCTACCAAGATACGTCCTGCAACGCCACCCATATTTTTTTGTTGAGAAACTTGCTGCGCCGACCCCGGTCATCACTTCGGTCAATTTCAGAAATATTATTTCTTTTTCGCCTGAGAATTGTGCAGAATGCGACAGAATCGGAGAATCGCGAGGAAACACCGGGCCGGACTCCGGTATAATAATCTTATCGATAGGCAACCGCCTATTGGCGGAGATGGGTTCAGCCTATCTTCTTTTCTGTTCATAGTCGAGAGACGAATGTCCAAGAATCTGTACGTCGGCAACATGTCCTTTTCCACGACCGAAGACCAACTCCGGGAAGCGTTTTCCCAGTACGGCTCAGTCAGCAAGGTCCAACTGATCATGGATCGCGAGACGGGCCGCCCCCGTGGGTTCGCCTTCGTCGACATGGCCGACGGTGGTGATGCGGCGATCCAGGCCCTCAACGGGGCACAACTGGACGGCCGCACGCTGACGGTCAACGAAGCCAAGCCTCGCGAAGATCGCGGCGGCGGCGGCGGCGGCGGCGGCGGTGGTGGTCGCGGCGGCTACGGCGGTGGTGGCGGTGGTCGCAGCGGTGGTGGCGGCCGCTACTAAGCGAATCGGAAATCAAAAAAACATGGCCCCGGCATTTTTGCCGGGGCTTTTTCGTTTTCCCCGTTCACTATCTCGGTTCAGACTTCGTTGCCAGTTTCGTCAGGTCCGCCCCGCAGACTATTTCTTCACTAGACCTTGCAAACGCCTGATGATGCAGCCGATCGCGGTCTGGGCCGATTCGAGAAGTTCTACCGTTGATGATCCAGGACCGCTAAGACGTTCGCCCGTAGGTCTGCACCGCTAACCAGGCGGCGGCGTCAACATCGATTCTACATCCCCAATTTCTAAATTCCCCTGGTCGCTTTCGTTGTCATCGCGTCCAATGAACGGTGTGGACGACTCTGTTTTTCACTCAGGGATGACTCATGGCAAACGCAAGTTCTGCCCTCTCCATCCTCATCGTGGACGACTCCCGCGACACCGCCGAGAGCACGGCCGAATTGTTGGCTCTTTACGGGTACACGGTGAAAGTCGCTGTTAGCGGCAAGCAAGCCCTGCGAATGGCAGCGACTCGGTCGCCGGACGTGATTCTTCTCGACATCGCCATGCCGGAGATGGACGGCCTGGAGATGGTCCGGCAATTCATCGCACGGGCCGAGACTAAACGACCATTCCTGGTGGCCGTCACCGGCCGTGAGGGGGAAGCCGACCGGCAGAAGGCCCAGGAAGCCGGCGTCGATCTGTACCTCGTTAAGCCCGTCGAACCGGCGGCCCTCATCGGCATGTTGGACCGCATGAGTCGCTTCCTCGCGCCGTCCATTCCCACATCGAAAAGTCAACTGCACGTCGCCCTCGGCGACGCGCCACCGACCGACCCATAATTCCTGGCGAGACGAGCGAGAAACCACGGGTCGGAGTAACCCACGCCCGCGTCACGGGAGTACTTGTGATCCTGGTCGCGAGGCCCTTCGGCGGCGGGCGGGAACTCGATCCGCTGCCGTTTCTCCGATATGATTCGCATTGTCAACTGCCCCGCGGAAGGGAACTTCCCGCACCAGGAGCAACCATGCCTCGATCGCCGTCCCCGTTCCGGTTTCGCCCGCAGGTTTGGTACCTGGAGAACCGCTTCGCCCCGGCCGTTCTCGCCGATAACCTGTCGGCCACGACGGCGGACACCGAGACCGCGACCGGCAACACCTGGCTGACTTCGAGTTTCAGCACCGGCACGTCGGCCCACACCCTGAACAATGTCACGCTGCTGCTGTCGAACCCGACCGCCGGCGTGGCCGAGGTGGACATCTACACCGACGCCGGCAATCAGCCGGGGTCGGTGGTCGCCGCCCTCACCTCGCCGGCGAGCTACAGCACGTCGTCCGTAGCGGCGACGACATTCACGTCGGCAAGCGGCGTGAGCCTGACGGCGAACACCACGTATTGGATTGTCCTGAAGGCCACTTCCGGCGGGTTCAACTGGGCGTACACACTCAGCAGCAGTGGCACCGGTGAGGGCTTCCAGGGCACCTACGGCACGTCGACCGACGCCGGGGCGACGTGGCTCACCTTCAACATCTACCCAACGCAGATGAGCGTGACCGTGGACACCGACACGGCGACCGGGGCGGGCATCGTGGCGTTCTCGTCTTCCACCTACTCGGTGAACGAAGCCGCCGGCACTGCGACAATCACAGTCTTGCGCACCGGCGGCAGCACGGGAACGGTCACCTTGCCCGTGACCGTCACCGGCGGCACGGCCACGTCCGGCACCGACTACACCGGCCTGCCCGCGACCGTGTCCTTCGCCGACGGTGCGACCACGGCGACCGTCACGGTCACGATCATCAACGACACGACGGTGGAAAGCGCGGAGACGGCGACGTTCACACTCGGCACGCCGTCGGGCACCGCTTCCCTAGGAACCCTGGCGATGGCCACGCTGACCATCGTCGATAACGACAGCACAACGCCGGGCACGGTCTCACCCGCCCTGACGGCCGTGGCTGCGGGGTCCGGTTCGCCGCGGGTCATCGTCTACAACTCCGACGGCACGCAGGCCTACACGCTCACGCCCTTCAGTCCCTCCTTCACCGGCGGGGTGCGGGTGGCGACGGCCGACGTGACAGGCGACGGCACCGACGACATCATCGTCGGGGCCGGGCCGGGCGGCACGGCGATGGTGACCGTCTACAACGGCCTTACCGGCTCGCTGCTCGTCACGTTCACCGCGTTTGAAGCGAGCTTTACCGGCGGGGTGTACGTGGCGGCCGGCGACATCAACCGGGATGGGTTCGCCGATGTGATCGTCACCCCGGACCAGGGCGGCGGGCCGGTGGTTGCCGTCTACAGCGGGGCCACCCTCGCGTCGGGTGCGACCACCGAGATGCAGCGGTTCTTCGGCATCGAGGATGCCAGCTTCCGTGGCGGAGCACGTGCGGCTCTCGGCGATTTGAACGCCGACGGGTACGACGACGTGATCGTCTCGGCCGGGTTTCTCGGCGGGCCGCGCATCTCGACCTACAGCGGCCTGGCCCTCGCCAGCAACACGCGGACGCACCTGGTCGGCGACTTCTTCGCGTTCGAGCAAACGCTCCGCAACGGGGCGTTCGTGACGGTCGGCGATTTCAACGGCGACGGGTTCGCCGACCTCGCCTTCGGCGGCGGCCCCAGTGGCGGCCCGCGAGTGCTGATCCTCAGCGGCTCGACGGTGGTGAACTCCGGCGTCAGCTCGGCATTGGCCAGCCCGATCGCGAACTTCTTCGCCGGCGATGCCGCGCGGCGGGGCGGCGTGCGGTTGGCGACCGGCGACTTCAACAGCGACGGCATCGACGATCTGCTCACCGGCAGCGGCGACGGCGAAGCGAGCCAGGTCCGCACGTATTTTTCGAGTCGCATCGTGGGCGGCAACACGGCGACCGCCGACGCCACCATCGACCCGTTCAGTGCGGAGCTAGCGAACGGCGTGTACGTCGGTTAAGAATCGGCTCCGATTATGCCTCGGATGGAGCCGTGTTCTTATCATTGCCGGCGAG
>JBBQCQ010000328.1:0-5383 GCA_038318835.1 Gemmatales bacterium
CTCGTCGGCGATCTTCGCGGTCATTAGCACGTACCGGCCGGCCGGGTCGGCGGCGAGCGGCACGGCGTAGTCGTCGGCCGGCTTCTCGTTCCGCTTGAGGACCGGGAGGTCTAACGTTTCCACGTCCCCGACCGCCCCCGACGCGGCGTCCACGCCCCACGACGTGACCATCGTCCGGGCGGCGTTGGCGAAGGCGAGCCGCGGCGACTTCTTCGGCCCCAGGTCCGGGAACGTGACGACGGCCGTCGCCGACTCGTCTCCCTTCAGGAAGGGGCGAATGGCCCGCTTCTGGACCGCCCCGGCGGCCGCCCCGAGCAACCGGATGCCGTCCGGGAAGGTCGCGTACACCGTCTGCCCGTCGGCAGAGAAGGCCACGGCCGCGTGCGACCCGCCGACTTCGGCTTCCCACAGTTTCTTCTGCGTGGCCGTCTCGAAGGCCGTCACCCTCCCCGCGGCGTCCCCGACGACGGTCGTCTTGCCGTCGGCCGAGTACGCCACCGATACGGGCAGTCGGCCGGGGAATTCGAGCGGCGTCTTCTCCTTCCAGGTCATAGGGGCAGCCTTCGCTACAGGTGCGGTCGCGTTCACCATCGGAACCTCCGGACGGGCGGTCGGCTTCTCCCCGGGGGGGCCACCCGCGAGCATCAGGCCACCGCCGGCCAGGGTCGCTCCGAAGAGGCCGACGAGCAGCCAGACCTTGAAGGCGCCGACGTTCAGCGAACGCATGACCCCCTCCGCGAGTGTGCGAACCGCCAGGGAACCCGCCGTGCCAACCGCGAACGCCACCGCCTGTCGGGCCGTCTCGGCGAGCAGCGCTCCCGGCACCGCGGCCGTGGCCCCGTCTGCGAGGGCGAGCGAAATTGACCCGACACCGAGTGAGATGCCGCGGCGGGTGAGTTGTTTCGCCAACTGCACGCGGGCCTTCGCCAGTCGCTTCGCCACGGTGCCCTCGGGCCAGCCCAGGTCGCGGGCCGCCTGGGCCCGCGACTTGCCGCCCACGTCGCACGCCAGCACGGCCTGCCGCAGGTCGTCGGGCAGCTTCGAGAGTTCCTCGTCGAGGACCGCCCACAGGTCGGCCTGGGGCGTGACCGGGTGGACTGCTTCCGGCTTGGCCGCCGCCATGTGTCGCACCCTCCGCTTGACCGCCTGCACGCGGGCCTTGTGGGCCACCTTCACCGCCACGCCGTGGAGCCACGCCGGCACCGCGTGGGCACTGCGGATCGATCCGGCCTTGCGTGCGAGAACGAAGAACGTGGCCTGAAAAGCGTCGTCGGCTTCGGCCCCGCCGCCGAGGATGCGGCGGCAGGTGCCGTAGACCATCGGCCCGTGCCGACGGACGAGTTCGGCGAACGCGACCTCATCGCGGTCGGCGAGGAACCGCTGAAAGAATTCGCCGTCCGAGCGATCGTCGGGCGGCCGCACCAGCACGTGTAAAGTGTCGCGAACGCGGGCCGTCGGCATGGCGAAGTTCCCGGAGCGTCACCCCGACGCTATGCCGGGGTTCCATCAGAAGAGTGCCCGCGAACGGGGAAGCGGATCCTGTAATGTTACGGCCGGGCTATTTCGTGAACCGAATGCACCCGACCTCGGCCGGGGGGAGACCATCGAGGTGATCCTGGTGCGCGTCAATCCACTGCTTCAAGAACTGGGTCGGCTGGAACCCTTCGTAGATGGCCCGCGCGGCGCGGATGGCGAGCGCCCGTTGGTCCGGCTGCTTGTTCGGCCACCCCCAGAAGCCCATGACCGCATCGCCAATGAGGCCACCGATGACGCCCCCCTGGGTGACGATCGCCCGGCTCATGAGTTCCAGGGCCGGAAGCACGACCGACTCCCACTGGGCCGTCAGGTTGGAAGCTGGATCGGACAGGCTGCACGACCCGCGGAGGTCGCAGAATAGCACCGTCACGGTCCGCTCTACCTTGGCCAGTTGCTTGTCGAAGTCGGCCTGATCGACGAGCGGCCGCACCGGCTTGGGCATGAAACGTTGGAGCGCCCGATACCGGGCGTTCGTCTCCCGCAGGTCGGACAGCGAGCGATAGATTTCCGCGAACAAGGCCGCCACTTGCCGGGCCTGGGCGAGTGCGGTTCCGCCGCCGCCGCCAGAGAGATAGATGCCCCGCCGAGCGTCCCCCCTGGCGAGCCGGCCGAACCGGGGCGCAGACGGCCCAATCGATATGCGCGACCTGTGTGAACCCGTCGTCGGCGGACCCATGCCGCGCGTACTCCACCACGTCTTGCGTCTCGAGGGCGGTGCGGACGAGGGTCCGGCTGAACGGCGGATCGGCGGGGTCCGCGGCCTCGAACTTCACCCCCCCGTCGGCCCCCAACACGACCACGCCCAACTCGGCCGCCGCCGGGAATGCCGTCCGCAGGCCGTTCACGAACTGCACCTGAAACGATGCGTCCACGTCCGCCGGCCGGAACCGTGCAACCACCTCGGTCAGGCCGTTGATGAGTACGTCGGTCATCGACCCGTCGCCGCGGCGGGCGACGGCCACCGACCGCGTCGCGTACTCCCGCTCCGCGTCGGCCAGCGTGAACGTGAACGGCCCGATGCGGAATGCCTGGTTCGGCGCGAGTTCGAACTTGTCGTGCTCGTGCCCGTCCGGGCCGAAGAGAGGATTGACCGGCCGCCGCGGTTCGGTGCGGATTTCGACCTTCAAGCGGGACAGGGAAGGCATCCAGGTGACGGCCGCGTGCCGCCAACTCACGGCCTTGATAGACGCATCGGACACCTGCGGCATACTCGCGCCGTCGAACACTTCGCGGTCGGCGCGGGCCTGGTCCGCCTGTCCGGGGGCAGCCGCCCCGACCCGGCCGAGGGTCGTCCGTCGGCCAGCCGTCAGTGGGTGCTTCCAGAGCACGAACGGCTCGCCCTCGCCAGCAGGCGGCAGGTAGCGTGCGACGAGGACTGCCATCGGCCGGCCTCCGGTTAGTCGTTGGTCGCGGTGTTGCGGAGCATGCGAATGACGCCCAGCCACAGGAACCCGGCGATGGCGGCGAAGGTGGCCAGCGACCACCCCGCCCGCTCGATGAGACTGGTCGAAAGAGCCTCGACGGGCTTCATCGCCTGCTCGTAGTTCTTCGTCACGATGACGTGCCACCGTTTGTCATGGCTGTCCGGCAGCGGGTCGAGTGGGTGAGCGATGGCGATCAACCTCGTGCGGTTCTCATCCGGCACCTTATTGGGATCTTCCTTCGGGTCGAAAATCGTCCGCGGCTTGTCCGTCGGACTGTTCAGGATTTCCTGCAGGGCCGCGGATTAGTTTGGTACCATGCCGCCGTTGTCCCGAACTTCCTGATCGCAGGTCGGCCGTCGGCCGAGTCGGCGTCTGCGCCTGCGTGTCGGCGGCTGGGCGGCCACCGTCGAACGCGACCGTCCCGCCACCGGCGGCGTCACGGTTCTCGGGCGAGTCCTCGGTCGATTGACCGGGCGGATCTTTCGGGGCGGACGGCATGGTGGGGCCGTTTCAATCGTGGTGAGCCGAGTCCGTGGCGAAGGTGCAAACTGGTAGATTGGGAGGCAATTCAGAATCTAATGGAAAGGACCCGCCCAGGCAACATGTTATTCGCCTCCGCGTGCGATTTCGGGTGGAAGCCAACCCTCGCCGGACTAGCGAGACGTCGCGAAGCGGGTGGCCACGGCCTCGGCCGTAGGGATGCGGTCGGCGGGGGTCTTTTTCAGCAGGGTCATAATCAGCGTGTCGAGCCACGGCGGTAGGTCGGGGCGAAACGTCCGCGGCGGGGCCGGGTCCACTTCGCCGATCAGCCGGGCCAACGCGGCCACCGTGCGGCCCTGGAAGGGCACGGCCCCGGTACACATGTTGAACAACACGCCGCCGAGCGAGAACAGGTCCGAGCGGTGGTCTGTCGGTTGGCCCTCGATCTGCTCCGGGGACATGAACAGCGGACTGCCGATGAGCGTGCCGGCCTGCGTCAAGTTCAGGTCGTCGATGCCGTGGGCCAGGCCGAAGTCGGCGATCTTCACCTGCCCGCCGCGAGCGTGAACCAGGACGTTCGCCGGCTTGATGTCGCGATGGATGATCCCCTTCGCGTGCGCCGCCGCCAGCCCCTCGGCGATCTGCCGACCGAGGGCGATCACTTGCGGAATCGGCAGCGGGCCGGTTTCGGCGATCAGGTCTTCGAGCGACCGCCCGTGGACGTACTCCATGACGATGTACGGCAGGCGCTCGACGGTGCCGACGGTGTAGATGCCGATGATGTTCGGGTGCTGCAAGGCCGCCATCGCGCGGGCTTCGCGCATGAACCGCTGGCGGGCCTCCGACGACGATGCGAAGTCTGGCGAGAGCACCTTCACCGCCACTTCCCGCTCGACCTTCGGATCGAACCCGGCGAAGACCACACCCATCGCGCCCCGGCCCAATTCTTCGCACAACTCGAACCCGTCCAGCCGGCAGCCGCCGCGGGGGAGTTGGTCGAGGAAGTCCAGCTTGAACACCGGCAGCCCCGGCGCGGCCGGCGGGTCGGCGACGGCCGCCCCAGGCCCCCGCGGGTCGAGCGTCTCGCCGGGCGACCCGGCCAACGTCTCTTTCACGCCCGTGGCCCCGGCCGCGGGCCGGCCGAACTGGCTCTGGAAGGACAGTTCTGCGAGGGCTTCGCACCCCTGCGTGAGCACCGCCGCGTAGTCGGCCGTGCCCGCGTCCAGGTCGAAAATGGCACTGATCTCCTGAATCTTCGGCGCGACCCGTTCGAGGAACTGGATGAGGTGCTTCTGGTCGAGGTCGTACAGGTCCTGGGCGCGAGCCAGCAGTGCCTTCAGCAGTCGTGGAGATTCGACGACGCGGTCGAGGCGGACGAGCGACTCGACGAAGTTCAGCAACTCGGCCCGTGCGGCCAGCGACTTCCGCGGGGCCGCGGCCAGCCCCTTCGGGTCGTGGTGGAAGCGGATCGGTTCGACCACGTCTTCGGGCAGCTTCCAACTGTTCAGCAGGGCGGTCGTGACCGTGACGTGGTCCAGCCCGAAGACCTGCTCTTCGACGGCACACGGATTCTCAAGCCACTCATCCGCCCGCTCGCGCCGAAGTTCGGCCCAGGCGGTCGGGTTGTTCTGCACGAGCAACAGCAGCCCGAGGTCGCGGAGCAAGCCGGCGACCAGGTCGTAGCCGGGCGAACCGCCTTCGCGGAGGGCGGAGAGTTCCTTCGCGAGAATGCCGCCGCTCACGGCATCGACCCAGAATTCGCGAAGGTGGGACGTGGTCTGATTCTTCGACTGCGCGACGGGCAGCGACAGGCCGAGGACCAGCGAGCGGAGCGGGTTCAGCCCGAGCATGAGGATTGCGCGCTCGACCGAAGCAATCGGCTCGATCCGGCCGGCGAAGACGCAGGAGTTCACGGTCTTCAGGACCTTCCCGCACAGAACGGG
>JBBQCQ010000329.1:0-5374 GCA_038318835.1 Gemmatales bacterium
TCTCACCACCAACCAGCGGCACAACAACTCACGCGCTTTTTGGGTGCTATATTTCTGGGTCCTCTTCCCACTTCTTTGGGTGGTGTTTTTGAGGATGCCCATCCAGCGCCATGTTTGGGTCTTGCGGCTCGCCTATAACCGCACCACCTCGGCTACCGGCACCCTTCGCAACGTCGTGTCCGCGACGAACAGATGCCCCGCGTAGAGCGAATCGGCCCGCTGATTCCCCGGCATGCCTTCCGTCGCGGTCGTGAGGATGAGCTTCACGCTGCCGTCGCGTTCGCACACCAGCGGGCACGTCACCCGCGGCGAACCCGGCGTCTGCCACTGTTCCAGCCGTTCGCCCGTCGTCAGGTGGTATCGCTCGGCGACGCCGTTGCCGCCGCGGCTGCCGTTGTAGAACGCGATGATGGCTGTGCCATCGCCGCCGTCGCACATGCCGTCCGGGTGGGCTTCGTGCAGTCGCAAATCGACGGCGATGCATTCCTCTGCAAGCGTGCGGGCGTCCACGTCGAGCCGGTAGCGGGTCACGACTTTCCGCGGCGTGTCGATGTCGAATAGCGTCCGGCCGCCGTCGGCGAAAACCTTGCCGTTGGAACAGGTCTGCCCGTCGGCCAGCACCGTCAGTCGGTGGTCGGCGAGGGTGAATAGGTATAGTTGGGCGATCGGGTCGGCGAACTGCACATCCTTCGTGCCGAACACGATGGCCCGACCGCCGGGGAAGATTTCGCCATCGTTGATGATCGTCCGCGGGTTGTCGTCGGGCAGTTTCGCGAACGGCGTCCACAGCCCGGTCGTCAGGTTCAGCGTGCCGACGGCTTTCTCCATGCCGATGAGGACGGTGTCCGGGGCGTCGGTCGGGAAGACGAACCCCGGCCGGGCGGGTAGCTTCCAGCGACGGCGTTCGCCGGTGTCGAAGAAGAAGGCATGGACGGCCCCTCGCGGCGAATCGGCACTCGTCTGGATGTTCACCCACACGACGGCCGCCCGCCCGAACAGCGTCATCGCTCGCGGCCCTTCGGGCACGAACTTGTCTTCTTCCACGTCGCCGGCGACCAACAATCGGGCGGTGCTCATGGCCACTCCTCGGAACTCAGCACTCATCGCTCGTGACTCGTTGTACAAATTGGGTTCTCTCGCCGGTGTTTGAAATTAGAGTAGTGAGGAATGAGCGATCAGTTCCGAGCACCCCCGGAGGCGTTCCATGTTGCACGGTAAGAAGGCCCTCGTCACTGGCAGCAGTCAGGGCATCGGCCTCGCCGTGGGCCGGGCGTTCGCGGCCCACGGTGCCCGCGTCGTGTTCACCGCGGAGCGGCCGTGTGAATTTGAACTGCCACCCGACTGTCACTACATCGTGGCCGACCTGACCCGCGATGGCGAAGCCGAGCGACTCGTGGCGGAAGCATGGGCCGCACTCGGCGGCGTGGATGTGCTGGTGAATAACGTCGGCACGTTCCGCGAGCCGGCGTTCCTCGACTTGACGCGGCAGGACTTCGACTTGATTTTCGGGCTGAACGTGTGGGCCTCGCTGGTTGTCACGCGCGAAGTCGTGCGGCGGGCGGGCACGCGCGGCGGGCGAATCGTGTTCACCACATCGCTGAATGGCACGCGGTCCGAACCGGCCCACACGCTGTACGACGCGAGCAAGGGGGCGGTGAACGCCCTCACCCGGCAACTGGCCATCGAACTCGCGCCGCTCGGCTTCACCACGGCGGCCGTCGCACCGGGCCTGGTCGAGACGCCGTTGACCGACTTCGGGCTGAAGTCCGACCCCGCGGCCCGACAGGCCGTGCTCGATCAAATTCCCCTGCGGAGGATCGCGACCGTGGACGACATCGCCGGGTGGTACGTCTTCCTGGCGTCCGACGCGGCGAGCTACGCGACGGGCACGATCGTAACTGTCGATGGCGGCCTCGTCGCTCAGCAAATGCCGTCGCGGCCGATCACGGCGGCGGAACGGGGGTAAAGACCGGCCGGCGACCGGACGAGGTCGTAGGAAAGACGGCATGACGCCGACCACGGAATTTCCGAAGTTGCTCGACCTCGCGCTCGCCGAAGTTCAGCAGTCTACCCGCGAACTTCTCGCGAAGCACAGCCTCGACCAGTTCCCCCAGTGGGAGCACGATGCCACGAATGGAGCGATCATCTTCCGCACGCCCGGCGTGGACGAGTACGCGGTGCCGGCCCAACTGATCGGCTACCACCACCCGGCCCAGTCGCTCTGGCAGTGGGCGTGGGACGACCCGACCGTGCCGTCGGACTTCCGCCGCAGTGCCGTGACGGCCCGCAACTGGGGGGCCACCCAGAATATCGAAGTCCTGACCGCGCCCACGCTTTTTGCCGACGAACCCCTGGCCTGGCGTCTGACCGCCTTCGCCGCCCGCCTGACCGGCTGCCCCGGCATCTACCGCGGCGAGTCCGGCCTGCGGTTCCTTTACTTCGCCTTCGCGGTTCTCACCCCATGAACACCTACGCCGTCACGCTTCAGGACATCCGGTACGCCGTCGAACGGATCGGTTCGTTCGTCCACCGCACGCCGAACATGACCTGCCGGACCATCGACGAACAGTCCGGGCGGGAGGTCGTGTTCAAGTGCGAACACCTTCAGAAAACCGGGTCGTTCAAGTACCGCGGGGCGACGAACGCGATCCTCAAGTTGGGGGCGGCCGCGAAGAAGGGCGTGGTAACACACTCCAGCGGCAACCACGGGCAGGCCCTCGCGCTCGCCGCAAAGATGCAGTCGGTGCCGGCCCACATCGTGATGCCCGCGTCGGCGTCGGCGGTGAAGAAGGCGGCCGTCCTCGGTTACGGCGGCATGATCCACGACAGCGGGCCGTCGCTGGCCGAACGCGAGGCAAAGACGGCCGAGATCGTCGCCGACACCGGCGGCTATTTGATTCCGCCGTTCGACCACCCGGACGTGATCGCGGGGCAGGGCACGGCGTGCCTGGAACTGCTCGAAGACGTGCCGGACCTGGATGCCGTCATCACGCCCATCGGCGGCGGCGGCCTGCTCTCCGGCTGGTGCGTGACCGCGAAGGGGATTAACCCGGCCATCCGCGTGTTCGGTGCGGAGCCGATTCAAGCCGACGCGGCCGCGCAGTCGAAGGCGGTCGGCATGATGGTCCGCATCGCCACGCCGACGAGCATCGCCGACGGCCTGCTCGCAAATCACCTCGGCCAGCACACGTGGCCGATCATTCGCGACAACGTCGAGCAGGTCTTCACCGTGAGCGAAGCCGAGATCGCCGCCGCGATGCGGCTGGTGTGGGAGCGGATGAAGCAGTGCATCGAGCCGAGTGCCGCCGTGGGCGTGGCCGTCGTCCTCTCCGACGCCTTCCGGGCCGTGACGAACGTCCGCAAGGTCGGCGTCATCCTGTGCGGCGGCAACGTGAACCTGGACAAGCTGTACTGGTAGTGTTTTTCAGCCCCGTTCACGGGGCTTTCCGCGAAGCGGTACTCGGCCCGCCCTTGAGGGCGGGTCCGCGTGGGCGACTCTCTCCCGACCCGCCGTGAACGGCGGGCCGATTACCGCTTCGCGGGAAGCCCCGTGAACGGGGCTGAAAACCATTCTTTTAGGGGAGAGCATCTCATGCCGGATCGTCGCGAATTGTTGTCCACCCTCGCCGGCCTCGGCGTTGGCACGGCTGTCTTCCAGCGGGCACTCGTCGCGAGTGCTCAGGAGAAACCCGCTGGCGTCTCCGCCGACATGGTCAAGGCCGCCGAGTGGGTCGCCGGCATCATGCTCTCCGACGAGCAGCGCACGCAAGTCGCGCTCCTGCTCACGCGAACGGCGGGGAACTTGAAGGCGATGGCCGCCGCGCCGCTCGGCAACGAGCACCTGCCGGCGATTCACTTCAACCCGGCCCCCGGCCTGCCGCCGCACGTTGGCCCGCTCGGCACGGTGACGCCGCCGACGCTCGACGCGAAGAAACCGGCGACCGACGACGATCTCGCCTTCGCCCCCCTGACGATGCTCGGCCACCTGATTCGCACGAAACAGGTTTCCTCCGTCGAGTTGACGAAGTTCTACCTCGAACGCTTGGTGAAGTACGACCCGCTGTTGCAATGCGTCGTCACGTTCACCGACGATCTGGCGATAATGCAGGCGGAAGCCGCGGACAAGGAGATCGCGGCCGGGAAGTACCGCGGGCCGCTGCACGGCATCCCGTGGGGGGCGAAGGACCTCATCGCCTACCCCGACTACAAGACGACGTGGGGGGCCGAGCATTTCAAGAAGCAGACCCTCGACGTGAAGGCCACCGTGGCGAAGAAGCTCGAAGACGCCGGGGCCGTGATGGTGGCGAAGACCACACTCGGGGCGCTGGCCCTCGGCGACCAGTGGTTCGGCGGCCAGACCAAGAATCCGTGGAACCTGAAGCAAGGCTCCAGCGGGTCGTCGGCCGGGTCGGCGTCGGCGGTCGCGGCGGGCCTCGTGGGGTTCGCCATCGGCAGCGAGACGCTCGGCAGCATCGTCTCGCCGAGTACGCGGTGCGGCGTGACCGGCCTCCGCCCGACCTTCGGCCGCGTCAGCCGCCACGGGTGCATGGCTCTCACCTGGACGATGGACAAGATCGGCCCGCTGGCGCGATCGGTCGAAGACTGTGCGCTGATCTTTGCCGCCCTTCACGGGGCCGACGTGAACGACCCGGCGAGCGTCAGCCGCCCGTTCGACTGGCCCGGCCCGAAGTCGCTGAAAGACCTGCGCGTCGGCGTGCAGGAGCAGACCCCGGAGGCCACAAAGAAAGTTCTCACCAGCCTGGGCGTGAAACTCGTGCCGATCGCGCTGCCGAACGAGGCCTACACCGGGGCCGTCAGCACCGTCATCCTGAACGCCGAGTGTGCCTCGGCTTTCGACGACCTGACGCGGGCCGGCGTGAAGGACGGCCTCGGCACCTGGGCGACCACCTTCCGGGCGTGGCGGTTCGTGTCGGCCGTCGATTACTTGCGAGCCAACCGACTGCGGGCACTGGTCATGGCGCGAATGGCGAAGGCGCTTGCCGAGGTCGACGTGTACGTTGGCGGCAACGACCTGGTGTTGACGAACCTGACCGGCCACCCGTCCGTCTGCCAGCCGAACGGCTTCACGACGCTCGCCGGCGTGAAGGTGCCAACCGCGATCACCTTCGTCGGCCACCTCTTCGGCGAAGCGGACCTGCTGACCCTGGCGAAGGCCTACCAGGACGCAACCGGCCACCACAAGCAACGCCCCCCGCTGAAAGTCTGAACAAGCATCAAAACCGATTCACCGCAGAAGGTACGAGAGGGCACGAGAGGAAAGACCGAGGAGAGTTTCAAAGAGTGCCTTTTAAACTCTCTTTGGTTTTTTCCTCTCGTGCCCTCTCGTGGCCTCTGCGGTGAATCGGTTCTTTCT
>JBBQCQ010000330.1:0-5359 GCA_038318835.1 Gemmatales bacterium
GGCCTGACGCGTGCGAACCTGCTTGATGCATTGCGCGCCGTCCGTGGCTCCCAGCGGGTCACCAGCGCCAACCCGGAGGGCACCTACGCCGCGCTCGATCAGTATGGTCGCAATCTGACCGACCTGGCTCGTAAGGGCAAGCTCGATCCGGTGATCGGCCGTGATGAAGAGATCCGGCGGGTCATTCAGATCCTTAGCCGCCGCACCAAGAACAACCCGGTGCTGCTCGGCGAGGCCGGCGTGGGCAAGACGGCCATCGTCGAAGGCCTCGCGCAGATGATCGTGGATGGCAACATCCCCGATCTGCTCCGCGACCGCCGTCTAGTGGTGCTCGACCTGGCGATGATGGTCGCTGGCACCAAGTACCGCGGTCAGTTCGAGGAACGCATCAAGGCCGTGATGAACGAAGTTCGTCGCGCCAAGAACACGATCCTGTTCATCGACGAACTGCATACGCTTGTCGGAGCCGGTGGGGCCGAAGGCGCAATAGACGCCAGCAACGTCCTGAAGCCAGCCCTGGCTCGCGGAGAGATTCAGTGCATCGGGGCGACCACGCTCGACGAGTACCGCAAGTACATCGAGAAGGACGCCGCCCTAGCGCGTCGCTTCCAGGAAGTCATCGTCAATCCGCCGTCGAACCTGGAGGCGGTCGAGATTCTCAAGGGACTGCGCGACCGGTACGAGGCGCACCACCGCGTGCAAATCACCGATGCCGCCCTGCGGGCTGCCGTGGACTACTCGGATCGCTACATTTCGGGTCGGTGCCTGCCGGATAAGGCAATCGACGTGATTGACGAGGCCGGTGCTCGCATCCGGCTGAAGTCGATGACCCGACCGCCGGACCTGAAGGAAATCGACGAGCAGATCGAGAAGCATAACCAGGAGAAGGAGTCCGCTGTCGCTGAGCAGGACTTCGAGAAGGCCGCCGCCCTCCGCGACCAGGCCGACAAGCTGAAGAAGAAGAAGGACACCATCGCGAAGGAGTGGCGCGAGAAGGCAAAGGAAGCCGACGGCGTGGTGGACGAAGAAGTGATCGCGGAAGTCGTCTCGAAGATGACTGGCGTACCGCTGGTGAAGGTGAACGAAGACGAGACGAAGCGGCTGCTGAAGATGGAAGACGAACTGCACCAGGCGGTCGTCAGTCAGGATGAGGCCATTAAGTCGATCTCGCGGGCCATCCGCAAGAGCCGGCTGGGTCTGAAGGACCCGAAACGACCGATCGGTACGTTCATCTTCGCCGGGCCGACCGGAGTCGGGAAAACGCTGCTCGCGAAGTCGCTGGCGAAGTTCATGTTTGGTGATGAGGCCGCCCTCGTCTCGCTCGACATGAGCGAGTATCAAGAGAAGCACAACGTCAGCCGCCTATGGGGTGCGCCCCCCGGCTATGTCGGCTTCGAGGAAGGCGGGCAACTGACCGAGAAGATCCGCCGCAAGCCGTACAGCGTGGTCCTGCTCGACGAAATCGAAAAGGCCCACCCGGACGTGTGGAACGCACTCCTGCAAATCATGGAAGAAGGCCGACTGACCGACAGCGTGGGCCGAGTCGTGGACTTCAAGAACACGATCCTGATCATGACCACGAACGTCGGTGCGGAAACGATCGTTTCGCAGGACGACCTGTCGGCGGCGTTCCTTAAGGGCCGGAAGCAGGACGAGAACATCAACTATGCCGAGATGCAGAAGAAGTTGCGCGGCCGGATGGACAAGGAGTTCCGCCCGGAATTCCTCAACCGCCTCGACGACATCATCGTGTTCCGCAAGCTGACGACGCTGAACCTGAAGCAGATTGTGAACATGGAACTGTCGAAGGTCGCCAAGCGGCTCAAGGACAAGGGCTTGACGATGAGCGTTAACGAAGAGGTGAAGGACTTCCTCATCGAGAAGGGTAGCAGCACTGAGTTCGGTGCCCGGCCGCTGCGTCGGTCGGTGGAACAGTATCTCGAAGACGCGATGGCGGAGGCCTTGCTGAAGGGTGAGTTCCACGGCAAGGACACGATCAACGTGACGCTCGGCGAAATCGATGGCGAAAAGAAGTTGCTCATCGAATCGACGAGCGGCGTCGTGGGCGAACCGGTGATCGCCGCGGTCGGCGAAGCGACGTAACGAGTCTTGAGATATGAATCGCAAGCGGGCCGGGGGCGATCCCCGGCCCGCTCCTTTATTTGGCGGGTATCAGCACATGCTCGAAGAAGCGGTAGATGGCCTCGTTCGACTCTGAGGTGGGATCGTGCGTCTTGCGGTTCGTCATCCCGACGCGATTTTCTAGACCGAGGAGCGCGTTGACGGCGACGGTGTGGTTGAGAGCCTTCCATCGCTCTGGCGGGTCTTCCGATCCGCCGGAGACGAGAAACGGCCGCGGGGCCATCAGCGCGTGCAGTTCGTGGAGATCGCGGCCGGTTTCGATCATTTTCTTGTACGGCCCTGTTCGCGGGTTGTCTGCCGTCACAAGACCTCGCTTGCGTTCCTTGCCCGGCTCGTAGCCGAGATACCACGGCTCCCAATAGTTAACGTTGCTCCGCCGCTCGTCGAACACGATGCCACCGTCCGACCACGCGGCGCACGCGAAATCGTCGTTCAGACAACTCGCGAACATCGCCCACTTGCCGCCGTAGGAGTGGCCGACGATGCCGATCCGCGATCCGTCCACGTTCGGAAGGTTCGCGAGGGCGTTCCGACAGTTCGCGGCTACGTAAGCGTGATACGACAGCGGCTGGATCGTCGCCTTCTCCTTGTTCGGGTAGTACGATTCCGGCGGACTGCCGAGAGAAAGCGTGACGAACCCCCGCTTCGCAAGCTGATACGCGAAGTCGCGGAGGGTGGCTTTCCCCTCGCCGATGCTGGTCTTCGCGTCGTAGAAGACCACGAGGACGGCCGGAAACGGGCCGGGGCCATCGGGGATGAGCAGGCGAGAGTCGTCGTTGGTGCGATCCGGCGCGACTTGCACGCGGACGTGCTGTTGCGTGAACGTCTCCCGTTTCGTCGCCGATAGAACTTCGAGCTTCGGCTTCGCCACGGTCGCCGGCCAGGCGCCTAGCATGCCGTGCCAAGACTCGCGAATCTCGGCCCGCCGGGTCTTCCAGCCGTCGGCGGTCTGCACCTTTGTGCCGTCCGGCCGGAGCAGAGGAGATTTCAGGGTTCCGAAGTCGTTAACAAACTCAGCCGGCGGGGTAAAGTATCCTTTCAGCTCCTTTGGCCATGGACCCACGGCCGGCGGTTCGGCGAACGAACTGCCGGCCGGGAAGATCAACAACGCGAGAACGAGTCGGAGCGTACCCATCGGAACCTCGGCGAGAGGGTGATGAGTGCAGGATGATCGGGAACTCGGGTCGGGTCAAACGAAAAACGGTTCCTATTTCGGTCGCACAGCCGGGACGATGGGGACGCTGCCGCGGAGTTTCACGAGTTGAGCCGTCGCCGCATTTGCGTGCGGGGACGTTGGCGATAACAGGACGGCCAACTCGTAGCACTTCGTGGCTTCGGCGTTCTGCCCCTTCGCGATGTGAGCGTCGCCGAGTGCCGCCTGAAGGGCCGCGGCCTTGTTGTTCGACTGCCGGGCGGCGACGGCCAACCGCGTCGGGTCGGCCTTGATCTCCGATGCCAGCGATTGCGCCGCCCTCGCTTCGGCCGTCGTCGCAAGGAGTTCGCACACGTTTAGGGCATCCGCATAAGCCCCAACGCGGGCCAGGTCATGGGCGGCGGTCAGGAGCGTGGCCGCACGGCCAGCGAGGGCCACGCGGTCGATCTTGCCAGCCCCGAGCGCGATCAGGTGCGATTCGGCCGCGATAGAAGCCGTTGTGCCGGGGAACCGTTTCGCCACATCGTTGAGTGCCGCGGTCGCTTCGTCGGTCCTGTCGGCCGCCAAGAGGGCGTTCGCATTTGTCAGCCGTGCGGCCGCGACTTTCTCCACCTCAGCGAGGAGTTCGTTCACCTTCGCCTCGGCCGGCTTCCCCTTCAAGACGATCGCCAACCGCTGGAGCAGCGGCAACGCCTTCGCGTACTCGCCGGCCTTGACCGCGGTCGTGATGTCGGCCAGTTCCCGCGTCGATTTCGTGTCGGTCATCACGAGATCGGTCGTCCGCTTCAGTTGCTCCTTGAACGAATCGACCGCCACATAGCCCTGCACGAAGGCGTGAATCGTGCCGTCGGCTCCGGCCAGCACTGTCGTCGGGTAGAGCTGAATTTTCAGCGTCTTGACGAGGTTCGCTTCTTTGTTGCCATCGAGCTTCAGCGGGATGAATCCGTTCATGAGGCCGAGCACGGTTGCGTCGCGGAAGGTAGTGGCCTCCATCTTTTTGCAGTAGAAGCAGTCGTCGGTGCCGATCTGAATGAGGATCGGCAGCCCCTTCTCGGCCGACTCTTTGCGGGCGGCGTTGTAATCGGTTCGCCACGTAATCGCGGGCGTCGGGTCGGCCCCGCCCACCCGCGGGTGCGACTGCACAATGAGGAGGAAGATTAACGCCGGCACAGCGGCCGGGTGGAAACGGACGAAAGGCATACCCGATCCTCGAAGGTGCCAACGCAAGGGTGCAAACCGGATCGAACCCGCTATTCCGCCCGCGGGTGGGCCTTCAGGTAGGCGTCCTGAAGGCGCTGAGTCGTGACGTGGGTGTATACTTGCGTCGTCGCCAGGCTCTTGTGGCCGAGCAACTCCTGGACGCCACGGATATCCGCGCCGGCGTCAAGCATGTGTGTCGCGAAACTGTGACGGAGCGTGTGCGGACTGGTCCGCGGGTCGAGGCCCGCGAGGGCGAGGTACTTTTCGAGCAACCGCCCCACGCTACGTGTCGTCAACCGTCCGCCGGACTTGTTCAGGAAGACCGGCGGGCCGGCTTTACCGAGTTGATTCAAAAGTTGCTGCCGCTCCGGCAGCCAGAATTGGAGGGCGATTTTTGCTTCGTCGCCGAGCATCGCCAACCGTTCCTTTTTGCCCTTCCCGCGAATGACCATGACGCCGTCGCGCAGGTCGATGTCCAGCAGGTTCAGGCCGACCGCTTCGCTCACCCGCAGCCCGGCCGAGTAGAGGCATTCGAGAATCGCCCGGTCGCGACGGCCGAACGCAAGGTTACAGTTCGGCGTGGCCAACAGCTTCCGCATGTCGGCGACGGTCAGGAAGTGGGGCAGTTTCTTATCTTGTCGCGGGGTTCGCAGAGCTTCGGCCGGGTTCGTCGCCAGGGTGCCATCGCGGCAAAGGAACTTGCCGAACGTCCGCGTCGCGGCCAAACGCCGGGCGACGGTCGCCTTCGCGTAACCTTCCTCATGCAACCACGCCAAATAGGCGCGGAGGGTTCGCGTGTTCCAGTCTCGTGGGTCGGCGCAGGATTTCTTGACGTGTTCGCGAACGAAGCCGAGCGCCTGCGAC
>JBBQCQ010000331.1:0-5336 GCA_038318835.1 Gemmatales bacterium
CCGACACTTATCGCACCTTCGCCTTGAACTTCACCACGCCGCCCTGGCCGGGTTGCAGGGTGCCGGGGATTTCGAACTTCACCACGGTCGAGGTGCCGTTCGGTTCCGTCGTCACGTTCGTCGGGCGGTCGGAGAGGCCGGACCCGGCCACGTACTCCAGCCGCGGCGAGAGACTGTCGCTCAGCACCAGGTCGGACACCGGCAGCGACGTGCTGTTCGTGTACGTCAGCGTGAACGTCACCTCGTCGCCGATCTTCACGTTCGCCTTCGGCTCAACGCTTTTCGTCACGACCATCTCGTTCGGGAAGTTCACCAGTTCGTCCAGCTCCACCGACGACTTCACGACCTGCGTACCGTTGACGATGAAATGAGCCGTGGCCTTCTGCGTGCCGATGACCAGCTCTGCCCCCTGCCGGCTGATCTGGGCCATCGGGCGGATTTGCAGTTCCAGGCCGACGGGCTTCAGGCGTTCGGATACCGCCTGCGCGAGCAGGTTCGCTCGCGAGGAACTCGGGGCCATCCGCTGCACGCCGGCTTCCAGACGGTACGCGAAGTAGAGGCCGCCGGCGTTCACTTCCACCTTCTGCACGGCGAACCGCGGCACGCACACGCACACCTTGTTGGAAGTCGCCACCTTCCGCTTGACCCCCTGCGAATACTCCAGGGCCACGTCGGTCGCGTCGAGGCCGCCGAGCACGCCGGTGCTGCGGATGCCCAGCGCGTTCTTCGTGTCGCCGCCGTCGGTGAAGCATTCTTCGGTCAGCGGCTTCGGCCCCAGGATCGGGTCGTACAACGGCACGCCGTACCAGCCGAGCGTCGGCGGCACGGCCGGGCGGCCGAGCGATTGCCCGCCGGGCAGCAGGACCGTGCCGGGCACGAAGGCCTGCGTCAGTTGGGCGGGCGTCGGCACGCGATTGCCGAGGCGGACGATCAGCACGGGGCGACCGTTGTCGGCCGCGGCCCGCACGGCGTCGTCTTCGGTGTCGGCGAACTGCTCGAGCGGCCGGTCGGCCGTCGTCTTCACCGGCACCGCCTTCTCCGGGTCTTCGAGGTAGATCACCTTCGTGATGAGCGACCCCAGCGAGGCCTTCGCCAGATCGACTTCGCTGAAGTTGATGGCGGCCGGGTAATCCATGTAGTTCATGCCCGGCCGCGGCGCGAGGCTGCCGCGGACTTCGATCTCCGGGTACAGCGATTCGCCGGGGCGGTTGGGCAGGCCGGTCAGCTCGAAGCGATAGACGTAGCCGGGGCGAAGGCCGAAGGTGCTCGACTCGGTGAAGATCTGCGATCCGCCAGTGCCGGGGGCCACGATGGTCCGCACGCCGGTGGGCACCACGATCTTGGTGGCGAGCAGCGGGGCGGGCGGCATCGGCGGGCACGCCTGCGCGATGAGTTGCGGGGCCATGCCCATCTGCGGCATGAGGTAGTTCGGCTGTGGGGCCGTCATCGGCGGGCAGGTGCCAGTAGCGCACCCGGCGTCGTGCTTACCGGGGTGGACGCCGGCGGCGAACGGGGCGAGCAAGAGCAGCGACGTGAAGTTCATGGCGAAGGCCCTGGGAAGATCATCGACTCAACGCACAAGGCGGCACCGCCGGGTGGGAAAGGCTAACCTTCCGTCGCCGGCGATGCCGCCCCGAGTGTCACATCGTCTCGCTTATCGCACTTGCGGAATGCTCACCGGCATGGCCGGCGTCCGCGGGGCGGAACTGGTGCTGTCGGCCGGCATCGCTTGCGGCATGGCCGGCGGGGCCATCATGCCCGGAGGGGGGGCCATCATCCCCGGAGGCGGGGCCATCATGCCACCCGGCGGGACCGCGTCCATCGCGGGCGAGCTTGGGTTTTCGAGGTTGATGTTCCCGAGCCGGATGACGGCCAGGATGGTGCCGCGGCGGGTCGCTTCCACAATCGGGTCGGCCCCCGGTTCGAGTTGCGTTGATACGACTTCCTCCGCACCGCCCAGAGCGGCCGAGTCCTGGAACGCCGGATCGGGGAGGTAGATCACCTTGATGACCATGTTCCCGGCGTTCACGCGGTCGAAGTCGTCGTTGGTGAACGCGACCGGCACCGAGTTGTGCGAAAGGAACGTCACCGTCTTCAGAGTCGACGGCGCGATCTCCAGCGTCGGGTAGTACAGCTTGCCCGGCTGCGTCGGCACGCCCGCGAGCTTCAGGCGGTAGACGCTGCCTTGCATGAAGTTGTAACTGGCCGGGGCGACGAGGCCGGTGTCGGCGTAGGTCCCATTCGAGAGCCAGCTAATGCGAACCCGTTCCGGCGAGACGAACTTGATCGCCGTCCGCTGGTTGCTGATCGCCGGGCCGTAAGGGCTGCCTGGCCCGATCGCGCCGATGGCGGCCACAGCCCCCGGCACGCCCATCGCGGGCACCGGCATGATGCCCGCCTTGCCGCGGTAGATGTCGAACTGTGACCCCATCGGGCCGTAGGCGCTCGGATCGACGGCACCCCCGCCGTATCCGCCGTGGCCCACGAACCCGCCGTGCCCGCCGCCGCAGTTGCCGTCGGCACAGCCATCGCCGGCCCCGATGACGCGGGCGGAGCCGAACCCGGACGCCTGCACCACGCCGCCGTCGGCGGGCATCCGGCCCGAAGCCTGCACCACGCCGCCGTCGAACTTCGGAGTCTTGCCCGTCTTCTTCGCCTGCACGTAGTTCGCCATCTTCTCCGTGGCGTCCTTGCTTGCCCGCGTGACTATCACGGGCGAGCCATCCGGCCCCTGAGCACCGGGCACTTCCATCCCCTTGCGGGGAGTGTTGAAGGCGGATTGTTTCTTCTGGCTCTCGGTGGTCATGCACCCGCCGAGGCACGACAGGAGCATGAGAGTTGCGGTCGTTCGTTTCATACATCCCCCAACGGATTGCACGCCCCCGTAACCGGCCCGTAGCCGTCGCCCGGCGTGTCGGACCGGTTCGCGATACCATCGCTACTGCCATTACCATCGGCCCGCCGCCGCCCGAACTTTGGATAAAACCCGAAACGCCGCCACGGTTTTGCCAGTCCGCACAACCGGCACAAGCTGGGCACCTTCCGCACCGTTCCCCCCGTTACCACCGCGTTACAGCTTGCCAGTTAGAATCAAGCAGTGCGGAGTTCGGAGTTCGGAGTGAAGTCACTTCGCCGTCTACCTCTTCAGGAGAGTGTCATGCGTCTCTTCCTTGCCGGGCTGCTGGTCGCGGCCCTTTCGCTTCCGACGCGAGCGGCCGACGTGGCCAAGACGAAAGACGTCGATCTCGTCGTCTGCCTGGACGTGTCCGGCAGCATGAACGGCCTGATCGACTCGGCGAAGGTTCGCCTTTGGGACATCGTCAACGAGCTGGCGAAGATGAAGCCGACGCCGAATCTGCGCGTGTCGCTCTACAGCTACGGCCACAGCACCTACCCCGCGTCCAACGGCTACGTTCGCAAAGAAACCGACCTGACGACCGACCTCGACGAGGTGTACGCGAAGCTCAACGCCCTGACGATCAACGGCGGCGAAGAGTACGTGGCCCGCGTGACGAAGACGGCCCTTGTCGATCAGAAGTGGTCGGCCGCGAAGGGTTCGCTCAAGCTTATCTTCGTCTGCGGCAACGAGCCGGCGACGCAGGACCCGCTGGTGAAGCTCGACGACACGGCCGCTCTTGCGAAGGAACTCGGAGTGATCGTGAACAGCATCTACTGCGGGCCGGCGAAGAACCCAGAGTCCGACGGGTGGGCGGCGTTCGCGGCCAAGTGCGGCGGCAAGTTCGCCACCATCGACCAGGGCCGCGTCAAGCAAGTCCCCCACATCGCCACGCCTTACGACAAGGACATCCTGTCTTCCAACGAGAAGCTGAACAAGACCTACGTGGCCTTCGGCGAGGCCGGCAAGAAGGGAGCGGAGAAGCAACTGGCCCAGGACAGCAACGCGTCCGCCAACGCCCCCGGTGCGGCCCTCGGCCGAGCGGAAGCGAAGGCGGGAGCCGCGTACAAGAACAGTTCGTGGGACCTCTTGGACAAGATGAAAGACGACCCGAAGTTTGACCTGGCGAAGCTCAAGGACGACGAACTACCGGCCGAGTTGAAGAAGCTGACGCCGGCCGAGCGCGTCGAGTATCTGAAGAAGAAGAGCGAGGAGCGATGTGCTCTTCAAAAAGAAATCGGCGAACTGTCCGCGAAGCGGCAGAAGCACGTCGACGCCGAACTGAAGAAGCTGCCGCAAGACGCCGGCGACAAGGCGTTGGACGAAGCCCTGAAGGTCATCATCCGCGAACAGGCGACGGCGAAGGGTTTCGCCGTCGACGAGAAGAAGTAAACTGTCGAAAGCCCCGGCACGGCCGTGCCGGGGCTTTCGTCGGAGACTCCACCCATGCCGAAAGCGCGCATCGTCGTCGTCGAAGACGAACCCGCCATCCGCCGCGGCGTGTCGGACGCCCTGAGGCTGACCGGCTATGACGTGACCGAAGCCGCCGACGGCGCGATCGGCCTCATAGAAGCCTGCGCCGGTGGCATCGACCTCGTGCTGCTCGACCTGCTCCTGCCACGCAAGGACGGTCTGGAGGTTCTCGCCGATCTGCGCAAGATTCACCCCACACGGCCGGTCATTATCCTGACGGCCCGCGGCGGCGAAGAAGACCGCGTCCGCGGCCTGAAGATGGGGGCCGACGATTACGTCGTGAAGCCGTTTTCGGCGAAGGAACTGCTCGCCCGCGTCGAGGCGGTGCTGCGCCGCACCATGAAGCCGGCCCCCGTGATCGTCTCGATCAAGATCGGCAAGGGGTGTGTGGACTTGCAACGCCGGGAGGTACGCTGGACCGGCCAAGATCGCACCGACCTGTCCGAGACGGAGACGGCCGTGCTAAAGTACCTCATCGAGAACCGCGAGCGGGCCGTCTCGCGGGAAGAATTGCTCGGCCGCGTCTGGGGCATCGGCACCGCCGGCCTGGAAACGCGGGCCGTCGATATGCACGTCGCGAGACTGCGAGCGAAGCTGAAGGACCCGAACGGCGACGAACACGGCGAGGCGATCATCACCGTGCGGGCCACCGGCTACATGGCCGGGCCGGGGTTGTGCGTGAACGAGGGCTAGCTGTGCTCGGTCGTCGGTTACTCACCCCGGTTGGCGGGTTGTTCGTCTTCCTGCTCATCGTCTTGCTCGTCGCGGGCGGGCTGGGCTGGGTCACGGCCGCATCGCTGAAGGTGGAAGCGTCCGAGCGGGACGCCATCGCCCGGGCTGACGCCACCGCGAAGGAACGCCTCGCCCTCTGGCAACTCGACAGCCGCATGTTCCCCACGCTCGCCATCGAAAACGGCCGGCCGTACGCGCAGTACTTCAGTCTGTACATCCCGCACCCAGTCGCCCT
>JBBQCQ010000332.1:0-5335 GCA_038318835.1 Gemmatales bacterium
ATGAAGTCGCGGAACAGCGGGTGCGGCGACACCGGCTTCGACTTGAATTCCGGGTGACACTGCACGGCCACGAACCACGGGTGGTTCGGCAGTTCGATCACTTCCACCAACGACCCATCCGGGCTGGTGCCGGAAATGACCAGGCCGGCCGCGGTGAGTTGCTCCCGGTAGTCGTTGTTCACCTCGTAGCGGTGGCGGTGGCGTTCGGAAATCATCGTCGCCTTGTACGCCGTCGCTGCACGTGTTTCCGGCACGAGCTTGCAGTCGTACGCGCCGAGCCGCATGGTGCCGCCGACCTGCGTGACCTTCTTCTGCGCGTCGAGCAAGGCCACGACGGGGTGCGGCGAGTGCTTGTCGAATTCGGTCGAGTTCGCCCCGATCAGGCCGAGGACGTTGCGGGCGTACTCGATCGTGGCGCACTGCAAACCCAAGCAGATGCCGAAGAAGGGGATGTTCTTTTCGCGAGCGTACCGGATCGCCTCGATCTTGCCGTTCGTCCCCCGCTTGTCGAACCCGCCCGGCACCAGCAAGCCATCGACGCCGTGAAGGAGACTCTCCGCCCCGTCCTTCTCGACATTCTCAGCCTCGATGCGGAGGAGTTTCACCTTGCAGTTGTGGAAGATGCCGGCGTGGTCGAGGGCTTCGTAGACCGACTTGTACGAGTCGCGGTGCTTCACGTATTTGCCCACGAAGGCGACCTGCACCTCGTAAGCGGGCTTGATGATGCGGGTGAGCATGGCTCGCCAGTCGTCGATCACCGCGGGCTTCGCTTCCGTCAGGTTCAACTTTTCGACGATGAACTCATCGAGCTTGTTGCTGTGCAGGCTGACGGGCACTTCGTAGATGCTGTGTTCGCGGTCCTTTTCCTCGATCACCGCCCGCCGCTCGATGCTGCACATCTGGGCGATCTTGTCGCAGTCTTCCGGCGGGATTGTGCGCTCGGTGCGGCAGATGACCACGTCCGGCTGGATGCCGATCTTACGCAGCTCTTGCACGCTGTGCTGCGTGGGTTTCGTCTTCAGTTCGCCGGCCGCCTTCAAGTAGGGCACCAGCGTGAGGTGAATGAACAGACAGTTTTGCTTGCCCACGTCGAGCGAGAACTGCCGGATGGCCTCGAAGAACGGCATCGCCTCGATATCGCCGACGGTGCCGCCGATCTCGGTGATGACCACATCCACGTCAGGGGCGACGAGCCGCCTGATGCACGACGTGATTTCGTCGGTGACGTGCGGGATGACCTGCACGGTCTTGCCGCGGTACTCCCCGGCCCGTTCCTTCGTGATGATCGACTGGTAGATTTTGCCGGTGGTGTAGTTGCAATCGCGGTTGAGGGGGGCGTTCGTGAAGCGTTCGTAGTGGCCGAGGTCGAGGTCGGTCTCGGCTCCGTCGTCGAGGACATAGACTTCGCCGTGCTGATACGGCGACATGGTGCCGGGATCGACGTTCAGGTACGGGTCGAACTTCTGCATCCGCACGGTGAGGCCGCGGTGTTCGAGCAACATGCCAATCGACGCGGAGGTGAGACCCTTGCCGAGCGAACTGACGACGCCACCCGTCACGAAAATGTGCTTCGCCATTCAACCGCACCCCCAAACCAACGACACCCCACGACAAGTTTAATCTATCGGACCGGGGGAACGGCACCAAGAACGGATGTCGGGGGAATCGGTATCAGCCGGCGTCACGCGGCCCCGCGTAGGCAGTCGCGACGGTAGGACTCCACAAAGGCGGCATAATCGGCCGGCGTGTCCACCCCACGGTGTGCGGCCGGGATCACGTCCACGCGGATCGTGCCACCCATCGCTAGCATGCGCAGTTGTTCGAGCTTTTCGCTCTCTTCTAGTGGGTGCGGCGGCGTACTCGCGATGCGAAGCAGCGACTCCCGCCGATAGGCGTAGACGCCGAGATGGAGCAGGAAACGCCCCGATGCGAAGTCGGGTTGGCCATCGCGGACGTGGGGAATCGGGCTGCGGCTGAAATAGAGCGCCCGGCCGTCGTCGGCCCGCACAACCTTGACGCTATTCGGGTTCTCGAACGTCGCCCGGTCGCGGATTGGCGTGGCCAGCGTGGCCATGTTCGCTTGGCCGTCGGCCATCAGGCCCAGGAGTCGCTCCACGGCCGTCGGGTCGAACTGCGGCTCATCCCCTTGCAGGTTCACGAATACGTCGGCGTCGGGCAAATCGGCTGCGACTTCCGCGATGCGGTCGGTGCCGGAGACATGATCTTCGCGCGTCATCACGACTTCGCCGCCGAAGGACCGCACCGCGTCGCGAATTCGACCGTCATCGGTGGCGACGATCACAGCTTGCGCTCCGCGGACCTGCGTGGCCTGCTCGTAGACATGCTCGATCAGGAATTTCCCTGTCTCGCGCAGCAGCGGCTTGGCGGGCAATCGGGTAGACGCGAACCGGGCCGGGATAACGATGACGGAACGCATGGGCTTGCCCTCGGGGATGGCCCAGAGGATGGCGTCTCGTGCGACGGTGGGTCAAGGTCAATACGCGTGCTTCGTCGTGCCGAGGAGCGTGTTGAGTTGCGATTGAAGTTTCCGGTGGGCGGCTGTGGGGCCTTTCGCCAAGACGAGCGCCTCGCGGACGTTCAACTTCAGGTCGGGGACGGGCAACTTGGCCAGGGCCGAGTCGAGGTCGCCGACGAGGTGGTATTTCGTGCCGACGGGGTCCACACTGATACCCCGCCCGCGGAGCAGTTCGAGTTCGCGATAGAAGCCGCGGGGGTTGATCTTCAGTTTCTTGAGAAGCGATTCGCGACCCTGGGGGCCGACCGAGAGGATCGTGAGCAACTTGTACAGACGAGCAGCCCGTTCGGATGTGATGGGAGAGCTTCCGTTCGTCGAACTTGTCGTCATCCGATTTTCCTCCAAACCGTCATCCACATCGGGCGTCCCGATAATGAAGAGAGATCGTAGAGTCTCCGCGTGCGGAAATCAAGAACCGACTCCCCATCCCGACGAGTCGGCCGCAGCCATCGTTTGCAATGCTGGCATTCGGGCGGGCAATCGGGTATAAACACACACACACGGCTTTGCCGTCCCGCCTCCTGCTCCTTTCTCACCGGGCCGCCCATGACACGCGCTCCGACCCTGACTCTCTCGCTCGTCACACTGTTCGTTGGCCTCGGCATGCCCGCCCGGTCGGCCGAACAAGGTGGGGCCAAGATCGACTTCTCCCGTGAGATTCAGCCGATTCTGGCGGAACACTGTTATGCCTGTCACGGGCCGGACGTGAAGGCCCGCAAGGCAAAGCTGCGACTCGACGCGAAGGATGGCCTCGCGGGTGTCGTCACTGCTGGCAAGTCGGCCGAGAGCGAATTGATCGAGCGTGTCACCAGCGACGACGACGACACGGTGATGCCGCCGAAGAAGTTCAAGAAGCCGCTGAAGCCCGAACAGGTTGCGAAACTCAAGCTGTGGGTGGAGCAGGGGGCCGCGTGGAACGAGCACTGGGCGTTCGCGACTCCGAAGAAGCCCGCGGTGCCGAGCATCCAGGGTGGTCGCGGCGTGATCGACCGCTTCTTGCTCGCCCGCCTGGAACGGGACGGCCTGGGGTTTAATCCCGAGGCACCAAAAACAACTTGGCTGCGGCGTGTCACGTTCGACCTCACCGGCTTGCCGCCGACGCCGGCCGAGGTCGATGCGTTCTTGAAGGACACTGCTGCGACCGCTTCCGAAAGCGTAGTGGATCGCCTCCTCGCCTCGCCGCGGTACGGCGAGCACATGGCCCGCTACTGGCTGGACAACGCCCGCTACGGCGACACACACGGCCTTCACCTGGACAACTTTCGCGAGATGTGGCCGTACCGCGAATGGGTCATTAACGCCTTCAACACGAACCAGCGATACGACCGCTTCCTCGTCGAGCAACTCGCCGGCGACCTCCTGCCGAAGGCGACCGTCGAACAGCAAGTCGCCACCGGCTTCCTTCGGTGTGGCATCACCACGAGCGAGGGCGGATCGATCGAGGAAGAGGTGTACGTCCGCAACGTCGTGGACATCGTGGACACGTTCGGCTCGGTCATGCTCGGCCTGACGGCCGGGTGTGCCCGTTGTCACGACCACAAGTACGACCCGCTCTCGCAGAAGGAGTACTACTCGCTCTTCGCGTACTTCAACAGCATCGACGGCTCCGCCCTCGACGGCAACGCCGCCCGGCACGCCCCGGTGGTGTCTATCCCGAAGGCCGGGCAGGACAAGAAACTGGCTGAACTGGAAACCAAGCACGCCGCGGTGAACAAGAAGGTCGCGGAGATCGTGGCAAAGGCCATCTACACCGACGACACCCCGACCGTGGGAGGCGGGAAGCCGAAACCGCGAGAAATCATCTGGATCGACGATGCCCTGCCGCTGATGGCAACACCCCTGCCTGCGGGGGGCACCACCGCGCCGTGGGAGTTCGTCAGCAAGAGCGTCCGGGAACCCGCGGCCGGCGAGAAGTCGGTGAAACTGACGGCGAACGGACTTCGCCAGGTGGTTGTCACCGAGGTGAGTCCCGGACTCAGGGTGGGGGCCGGCGACAAGCTTTTCGCTTCCGTCTGGATCGATCCGAAGAACCCGCCGAAGGAGATCATGCTCCAGTGGCACACGACCGGCTGGCTGCACCGGGCGTACTGGGGCCAGAACCAGATCGACTGGGGCAAGGACCGCACGCCGGAGCGCCGGCCGCAGGGCCAACTGCCCGACGCGGGCAAGTGGGTGCGGCTCGAAATCCCGGTTGCCGAGGTGGGCATCAAGCCCGGCGCGGTCATCACCGGCCTAGCATTCACGCAATTCGACGGTACCGCTTTCTGGGACCAGGCCGGCCTTCTCACCGCGACGCCGCAAGGCGATAAGCGATACGACACGCTCGTCGAGTGGGCCGCGGTGAACGCCGGCGATGCGGGCGTGCCGAAGACGGTCCGCGATATCATCAAGCTCGACCCGGCGAAGCGGAGTGAGGCTCAGAAGAAGGACCTCCGCGACTACTTCCTCGAATACGGCTACACGAAGACTCGCGAGACGCTTGACCCGCTCCACAAGGAACGGGCCGAATTGAACGCCCAGATCACTAAGGCTCAGGCCGAGATTTCGGTTACTTATGTCTTCAAGGAACGTGCGACCGCCCGCCCGGCCTTCCTGCTCAAGCGTGGTGAGTACGACCAGCGCGGCGAACCCGTGGGTCGCACGACGCCGAAGGTGCTGCCGGCCATTGCGAAGGACGCGCCGGTCAACCGCCTCGGCCTTGCGAACTGGCTGGTCGATCCCCGGCACCCGCTCACTGCCCGCGTTGCCGTCAATCGATTCTGGCAACAACTCTTCGGCACCGGCCTCGTCAAGACGGCC
>JBBQCQ010000333.1:0-5327 GCA_038318835.1 Gemmatales bacterium
CCGCAGGCCGGGGATGTTCCACTGGCCGTCCCCGAGGTCGTACACGAAGCGGTTCTCCGTCTCCTCTTTCGAGACGCGGAACGCGTCGTAGAAGGAGCGGTTGGCCGTCTTCACCCGGAGGCGGGCGTCGAGAACGAGGAACGGCTCCCGCAGGGTCGCAATGATGTCGTCGGCGTAGATGAGGGCTTTGGCCAACGCCCGCTCCGTCTCCCGCCGCTTGGTGATGTCCCGGAAGATCAGGACGACGCCGGCGACCTGCCCCGCGGCGTTGCGGATCGGGGCGGCGCTGTCGTCGAACGGCCGCTCCGTGCCGTCCTTGGCGATGAGCATGCACGGACTCGCCAGCTTACAAATGCCCCCTTCCCGGATCGCCCGGACGGCGGGGCTTTCGACCGGCTGGCGGGTTTCTTCGTCGATGATGTGGAACACGACGTCGATCGGTTGGCCGACGGCCTCGTCCAGCGACCACCCCGTCAGGGCCACAGCGATCGGGTTGAGGAAGTCCACCCGCCCGTCGACGTCCGTGGTGACGACGGCGTCCCCAATGCTGGACAGCGTCTCGAGAAGCCAGTCCCGCTGGGCGGACAACGCCTCCAGGTTTGCCGGCGGTGGGTTCGTCATTCGGCACTCCCTTGCGTCCCAGTCCCGGTCATTCTAGGGAACGGGACGCACTCACCGTCGGACCGGCGTTCATTCGCCCCACGGCCACGGCGGAATCCGCCCGCCGCCCCGCGACACCCCCCCCCCCCACCCCGACCGACCCCACAATGACTTCACCACGCTCATTCTCGCGGAACTGGCCCGCAAGGGGTACACGCCGCTCAAGCCGAAGCAGCTCGCGAAAAAGCTCGCGGTCGGCGAGGCCGCGTACCCGGAGTTTCGCAAGACGCTCAAGAGCCTCGTCAAGGATGGCCGCATCGAGCAGGGGAAGAACAATCACCTGCGGCCCGCCGATCAGTTCGGGTCCGTCATGGGCATCTACCGCCGCGTGCAGAACGGCAACGGGTTCGTCCGGCCGCACGCCACCGATGGTGGGCTGGTGGCCGACATCTTTATCCGCGAGGGCCGCGAGAAGGACGCCAGCACCGGCGACGAGGTGATGGTTAAACTCACCCGCCGGGTCAGCCAGGCGCGGGACGCGGCCGGCGAGATCATCCGCGTCGTCACGCGGGCCACCCGCACCTTCGTGGGCACCTACTTCGAGCGAGAGGGCGAAGCGTTCGTGCGGGTGGACGGCACCGCGTTCAGCCACAGTATCCTCGTCGGCGACCCCGGCGCGAAGGGGGCGAAGCCGCAGGACAAGGTCGTCATCGACATGCTGAAGTTCCCCACCGCCCAGGACCGCGGCGAAGGGGTCATCACCGAAGTCCTCGGCCCGCTCGACCAGCCGGGCGTGGACCTGCTCACGATCATTCGCGCCTTCGGCCTGCCGGAAGAGTTCCCGAAGGAAGCCCTCGACGAAGCCCGATCGCAGGCCGACAAGTTCCGCGAAGAAGTCGGCAGCCGCACCGACTTCACGGACGATCTCGTGGTGACCATCGACCCGATCGACGCCCGCGACTTCGACGACGCCGTGAGCGTGGAGATCGACCCGAAGACGAAGAACTGGGTGCTGACGGTTCACATCGCGGACGTGGCCCACTTCGCGCCGCTGGGCGGCCCGCTGGATGCCGAGGCGAAGAAGCGGGCGACGAGCATTTACCTGCCCCGCAAGGTGATCCCGATGTTCCCGGAGGTCATCTCCAACGGCCTCGCGAGCCTGCAGGAAGGGAAGCTGCGGTACGTGAAGACCGTGCGAATGGAGTTCACTCAGGCGATGCAAAAGGGGCACGTCGAGTTCGCCAACGGCGCGATCCGCCCGCGGAAGCGGTTCCACTACGAGGAAGTGCAGGCGATCTTCAACACGTTCGACGGCAAAACGGAACCGTCGGCCGAACTTGCCCCCGACATCGTCGCCATGCTCCGCCGGATGCGCGACCTGGCGATGCTCATGCGGAAGAAGCGGTTCAAGCGCGGCTCGCTGGAACTGAACATGCCGGAAGCCGTGCTGGAGTACGACGCCGACGGCCGCGTGAACGGGGCACACTTCGCGGTGAACGACGAGAGCCATCAGGTGATCGAAGAGTTCATGCTGGCCGCCAACGAAGCCGTCGCGGAACACCTGACGCACCTCGGCGTGCCGTTCCTGCGGCGGGTCCACCCGGCCCCGAAGGAGGAGAAGCTGGAAGCGTTCGCCGACTTCGCTCGCATCCTCGGCTACCCGATGAAGCGAGCACAGGACCGCTTCGAGCTGCAACGCTTGCTCAAGCTCACCTCCGACAAGCCGGAGCGGGCGGCCATCCACTACGCGATGCTCCGCAGCCTGAAGCAGGCGACCTACTCGCCGATCCAGGACGAGCACTACGCCCTGGCCAGCCAGCACTACTGCCACTTCACGTCGCCGATCCGCCGGTACCCGGACCTGGTGGTCCACCGCCTGCTCGACCGCTGGATTCGCCTGAAGAATGTGAGCGCCGACCTCGGCGAGATGAAGCTTCTCGGCGACCACTGTTCGCGGATGGAACGCCGGGCCGAGACGGCCGAACGCGAACTCGTGAAGCTGAAGCTCTTGCAGTACCTCAGCACGCGGCTCGGCGAACAACTCGATGCCGTCATCACCGGCGTGGCCGACTACGGGTTCTTCGCGCAGGCGGAGAAGTTCCCGGCCGAGGGGCTGGTTCACATCTCCAGCTTGACCGACGACTATTATCACCACGACGAGGCGGGGCACGCATTGGAAGGCAGCCGGCAGAAGAAGCGGTTCCGCCTCGGCGACCGCGTGCGGGTAGAGGTGGCCCGCGTGGACGTGCAACGGCGGATGCTCGACTTCCGCCTTGCCGGCATCGGCCCGCCTACTTCTTCTTCGCGTCGAGAGGGTGGGCCGCGAAGAAATCCCAGATCGTCTCGTTAACGTTCTCTTTCGTCGCCCAGATGTGGCCGTGGCCGGCAAGTTCGACGTACTTCACCGCGTGCCCTTCCTTCTCGTACCGGGTGCGGTTGTCGCGGGCCCAGTCGATCGGTTGCAGCCGGTCCTTGTCGCCGTGGACGATCAGCACCGGGAACTTCCGCTCGGCCTTGATACCGAGGATCGTCTGCAAGCCCAAGAGCCCGGAGTGCGAGGCGACGGCCGCGATTACTTTCGACCGCTCCTTGCCGACGAGGTGGGCGAAGTAGCCGCCGTTCGACATGCCGAGGACGTACACGCGGTTCGCGTCGATCTTGTACCGGCCCTGCAACTCCTTCAACAATGCGTCGAAAAACGTGAGGTCGGCCGTCACCTTCTCCGGCCGCAGGCCCCAACTGCGGTCGATGGCGTTCGGGTAAGCGACGAGGAACTTGTGCTCCTCGGCCGTGTCGTTTAGCTTCGTGTACTTCGGCATCACGTCCTTGCTGTCGATCAACAGGCCGTGGAAGGCGACCACGAGCGGGGCGGGCTTCGTGAGGTCCACCGTCTTCGGCACGAACAGCCGATACTCGCGCTTCGCCGTGCCGACGGTCAGCGTCTCGTCGGGGAACTCGCCCGCCTTCGGGTCGGCGGCCAGCGTGACGGTCAACAGCAACGCGAACATCGGCGGTCCTCACTGGATTTCAGCCACACTGCCACCCGCCCTCAAGGGCGGGCCGATTACCACTTCATGGCAAACCGCGTGAACGCGGCTCCGGCGTGGCGTGTCCGTTCTTCGCCATCAACCGTATCCTGAACGAACCATCCTTGTAGGAAATTATTCGCCATGTCGGACGCCGTGACCGAACTGAAATCGCTGGAATCGCAAGGGTTGACCGAACTCGCCGCCGGTACGGACGAACCCGACCTGCGCATGTGGAACACGAAGTTCTTCGGCGACAAGGGGTTGATGAAGGCCGCCCTCGGGAAGATCGGCGGCGTGCCGCCGGCCGAGCGCAAGAACTTCGGCCAGGAGGCCAACCGCGTCAAGGTGTCCCTCGAAACCGCCTACGCGACGGCCCTGGACGCGGCGAAGGAAGTGGCCCTGCAAGCCAGCTTGAGCGGCCCCGGCTGGGACGTGACGCTACCCGGCCGCACGCCGCCGCGTGGGCGATTGCACCCGGCGACGCAAATCCTGCGGGACATCTACCGCATCTTCGGCGACCTCGGCTTCCAAATTTACCGCTCGCGGGAAGTCGAGTCGGATGAGTTGAACTTCGAGTTGCTGAACATGCCGCCGCACCACCCGGCCCGCGACATGTGGGACACGTTCTTCACGACCACGCCGGGGGCCATTCTGCGCACGCACACCTCGCCGGGGCAAATCCACGTCATGCGGGAACAGTGCCCGAACCCGATCCGCGTCATCCTGCCGGGCATGTGCTACCGCAACGAGGCGATCAGCACCCGCAGCGAAATCCAGTTCCTTCAAGTCGAAGGCCTGGTGATCGGCGAGGGCGTGACGATGGCCGACCTCAAGGGCACAATCACGGCCTTCGCCCGCCGCATGTTCGGCCCGGAGCGGCAGGTGCGGATTCGCAGCAGTTACTTTCCGTTCACGGAACCTTCGATCGAGGTGGACATCGACTGGCCGGCCGACGACCCGAACCGCGACCGCCTGACGAAGGGCACCGGCTGGCTGGAAATCCTGGGGGCTGGCATGGTCCACCCGACGGTCCTGCGGAACGGCGGGTACGACCCCGACCGCGTCACCGGCTTCGCCTTCGGCATGGGCCCGCAGCGGATGCTGATGCTCAAGCACGCGATCGACGACATCCGCCTCTTCTGGCAGAACGACCTGCGGTTCCTGGGACAGTTCTAGAAGACCTTGAGGACAGAAGCAGGGGGATCGCATGTTTAGCGTAAACTGGGCCGCAAAATGCTTTGCAGACGGGCTAGTAAAAGTTTGCGTGGGCGAAGACGGATTCGGCACAGGCGATTCCAAACTGCTCCACTACCTTCATGAAGTAGTGTATTTCGCATCGGTCTCAGATCGAGCGTGTACGGCGACTGAGTTGGTTAAGCGAACTATCGAACTGCAGAAAGCCGTCGGAATAGCCGACGGCAGAGTGTAGAGCCCAGATGCATTAAAATCTCATATGGTAACCGTTCACGGCCTACCGGGTTCACCTTGACCAGCGTGGCATCCGTCGGGCATCGTCGGGTATGACCCGGCCGGCCTCCATTCCGATCGACCTGTGGGATGACATCCCCGCGACCCTGCGTTCCGCCATTGGGGTCATCGTCACCGGGTTGGAAGCCCGCGTGGCGCACCTCGAAGGCCGAGTCGCCGACCTCACCGCCCGGCGGGATCAGAACTCGTCGAACTCGTCCAAGCCGCCGT
>JBBQCQ010000334.1:0-5325 GCA_038318835.1 Gemmatales bacterium
ACATCATCTTGGGCTGCCCGGTTCTCTAGGTGGTGGCCGTGGGCGGCGGGTCGTCGCTCCTGTGCGACACGAGCGGCGGGACCGTCGATCTCGTTCGCAAGGTCGTGTACGCCGTGTCCGGGCCGGTGACGGTGAAAATGCGGCTCGGCTGGGACGACGACAGCGAGACGGCCCCGTTCTTCGCCCGCGAGTTCGAGAAAGTCGGCGTGGCCGCCCTCACCATCCACGGCCGCACCCGCGAGCAGGGCTTCGGCGGAAGCGTCAACCGCGACGGCATCCGCCGCGTCGTCGAGGCCGTCGATCGCATCCCGGTCTTCGGCAACGGCGACATCATGAGCATCGCGGACGCGGCCCAGATGATCGCCGACACCGGCTGCCACGGCATCGCCATCGGCCGCGGGGCGCTCGCCAATCCGTGGTTCTTCCGCCAGCTTTCGAGTTGGGCGAACACCGGCGACCCCGGCCCGCGCGGCAGCTACCACGAGCGGCTCGCGTTCATGCGGCTGCACCTGCAACGCCTGATCGACTGGCGGGGCGGCGAGAAGTTCGGCTGCGTGATGTTCCGCAAAGTCGCGACGTGGTACACGAAAGCCCTGCGGCTGCCGAAGAAAGTGCAACAGCGGTTCGTGCTGCTGACCGACCTGAACGAGTTCGACGAAATCATCGCCCCGTTCGCCGACGCCGGCCCGCCGCCCGACTGGACCGAGTGGGACGTGCAGCAATCGCAAGTCGCCGTCCCCGCCGGCCCGAACGCCCATTGGTGACCTCGTCGCTATAGCCCTGGCTTGCCGGGTGTGCGGCGTCGAGTCTTTGAGAGGGCTTACAGTAAGCACGGCGAATCGACGCCTTGCAGGGTCGGTTACGATGGTGGCTTTCTCACCCGAGGAGGCGACCCCGTGTCCGAAACCCCGACCCCATCCGCCGGTTGGAGCGAGGCCCGTTCGCCTTCCCGACCGCGGCCGGCTCCGGTGACATCGCGGTGACACCCGCCCAACTGGCCATGATCCTCGGCGGCCTCGACCCCGCGGCCACGCGACCACGCACGCGGTACGCCCGGCCCAAATCCCCGAATCCGAGAACTGACTGACCGGGTCGCGCGTACACCGGGTATGACGCTCCGCGAAGCCGAACACGAACGGGTCGTCGGCCCAACCCTCTTCGACGCCGTCGCTCTTCCCGAAGCCGCCCCGGTTCCGCCGATCGACCCACCCGCGGACACGGCCGCCGTCGCGGACACGGCCGCCGTCGGGTGTCGGCCGACCTGCCCGTCGAGCGGGTCGAGATCGATCTCGCCGAGGTCGAGAAGTTGTGCCACGGGCCTAAAACCTGTCTTCAGCCCCGTTCACGGGGCTTCCCGCGGAGCGGTCGTCGGCCCGGCATTCATGCCGGGTCCGCGCCGGCCTCACTCCTTCCCCAACAGCAAATCAACCACCCAGCACCCACGGGCGTGAACGCCGTCGTCGCGGCAGTGCGCGAGAATGCGCTCGTTCTCGCACCCGGCCTCTTGCAGCGCGTCGGCGAGGATCGGCAGGCGGTCGAACGCCCGCTCGGCATAGATCGCTTCCGCGAGGCCGACGACAGTGGACGTGAGCCACGCCGGGTCGCAGGAGTCGATGCGGAACGGGTTGCCGAGGATGCAGCGGAACAAGAACGGATCGCGGCCGCGGACATCGTTCGCGGCCATCCGCGGGGAACGCAACAGCGTCTTCCGGGCTGGCCCACTCATCCCGACGGCACGGAAGCGGTGGACTTCGGCGTGAGTCAACTGCCGCTCGGCGTACCGCTCGGCGACTGCCACCACGTCCTGTTCCGCTGGTGTGCCCATGCCGTGGACGGCCCACATCTGTCGCACGCACGCGCAGGCGTAGAGGCGGAACTTCCGCGCCAACGCCGTGCTATCCGGCCCGTGCCGCTGGCGCAGGAAGTTCAGCAGGGGGTGAACGTCGGGGCACGCGAGCCATTCCGATTCGGTCATCGCTGCGGTGACTCACTAGCAACTAACAACTTTTGCAATACGGGGAGAAGGACTCGAACCTTCACACGCGGCTTCAGAAACCGCTGGCCTACCGTTAGCCGATCCCCGTGTCTTGAGTGCGGAATGCAGAGCACGGAACGAGGAGTGAAAACCGGGTTTTGGTTTTGAACTCCGCACTCCGCACTCCGCACCGGAAGCAGTGGTGGCTGGATTCGAACCAGCATCGGACTCCTTAACAGGGAGCCGCCTTACCGTTAGGCCACACCACTATGATGATCGACCAAAAACAGCGACGGCCGGTGCGTCCCGTCGGGGGAGGCACCGGCCGTCGTCGCGAGACGAACTGGCGTGGACACTCACCCCTCGAGCCACCGCACGGGCGGCTGCTGGTTGGTCGGATTGTTACGCGGATTGAACATGGCCGAGTTCCCTTGTGTGCCAGACTAGACGCGACCGCGGGCGGAAGGTTCGCGCCGCGGCCGGGATTCTTCCGCCCCGAAGCCTGGGGGGCGGTCGTTCCCGGTGAACCCGCGACGGCGGTGGGGCGATGGGTCAGGCCGCGGAACCCGGCGGCCGCAGGAAGTTGGTGAGGCTGTTGCCGGTGTAGAGCACGACGGCCGTCCAGCCGTTGGGCAGGTCGCGGTAGACCTTCACGCCGACGTTGCTCGTGTACTGGCCCGTCTCGGCCTTCGAGGTGTCGAAAGCGGTGGAGCGGAGGAAGTACACCCAGGCCGTCTGTCGGCCGGGGCCGTCGAGCCGCATCGCCAGCGTGGGCACGCCTTGCAGGTCGCGACGGCCGGCGAACGTCACGAGGTTCAGGTCGAAGTCTTCCGGCAGGCTGTTCGTCAGGCCGTTGGCGGCCAGCCAGGCGGTGGCGGTGCGGTCAGGCGATTGCCAGAGGGTGTCTTGCGCGTCGGCCAGTTGGCCCACGTCCAGCGTCGGGCGGGTAGCCGCGACGAAGCCGAGGTAGACGGCAACCAGCAGCGAGGCGGCCAGGGCCGACTTCATTGCAGTCCGCTGCCACGCCCGGCGAATCTGCGATCGGGCCTGATCCTGCAGGCGGTCCGCCAGGCCGGTCGGCACCGGCACGTTCCGCATCGCGGCCGACAGACGCTGATCCAGGGCCGATTGCTGCGCCAGCTTGGCCGCGCAGGCGGGGCAGGTCGCGAGGTGCGCTTGCAGCGCAGCCGCGTCGTCGGTCGCCAGGTCGGTCGGCCGATCCGGGCGGTAGAACATCAAGAGCAGGTTAGCGTGCGGGCAGTCCATGGGAGTCTTTCCCCGGCGACAGTTTCGCCCGGAGGTACGTTTTCGCCCGTGCCAGTCGGGACATCACCGTCCCTATCGGCAAGTCCATCTGCTCGGCAATGTCACGGTAGCTGAAATCTTCAAAGTAGAACAAGATCAACGGCGTTCGGAACGTCTCGTCCAGTTCGTTCAGTGCGGCCTGCACCTTCATGGGGTCCACGTCGAACGCCATGGCGGCGGGGGAGTCTTCCGCGGCCAAGTCGCCCACCGCGTCCAACGGCACGAATCGGCCCGGCCGTTCGTCGCGGACTTTGTGCAGGTAGGCGTTCCGCAAGATGCGGAACAGCCAACCCTTCACGCGATCCGGTTCCCGCAGTTGCGAGAGCCGCGGAATGACCTTGCCGAAGGTTTCCTGGGTCAGGTCCTCGGCGTCGGCCGCCTTGCCGCACAGCCGGTAAGCGTAGCGGTAGAGCGCCTCGTAGTGAGCGTCGATCAGCGTTCGCACATCGACGGCGGACCCCATGCCGCGTTCCTCATCTGAAAGTACGACCCCGATTGCGGAGGTTTATTCCCGGTGTTCGCCGGAACCATTTCCCCATTCCGAAATCATTTCCCCGGCCCCGCCGGCCATGACGGTAAACCTTACAGAGTTGACACTTGGAGAGAATTGATTATTTCGGGAATAAAGTCCGGCAGGATGTGTCTTGTAGGTGGAGCCGGTTACTCCGGATCGCCCACTTGCCGATTTGGGCCTGCTTGTGTAACTTTTCACAAGCACCCGAACACCGCAATCAGAACTTCACGCGAAATCTGTAGCGGACGGTTGTTTTTCACCCACCCTCTGTTCCCTGTCAGGAGAGTCCTCAGATGAAGAAGATCCTTGCTATCGCCCTCGTCGCCTTCGCCCTCACCGCCGCCGTCGGCTGCAGCGCCAGCAGCAGCACCGCCCCGGTCAAGTCGCCGAGCCCGAAGATGTAAGTGACCGAGCTACGGCTCAATCACCGCGAGGCGATCGGACTTGTCCGGTCGCCTCGTGCGTTTTCGGAGGGCACTCGACCATGCGACGATCTTTCGCCATCCTGCTCGCAGCACTCACACTTGCCATCGTCGGTTGCACCACGCGGACGGACAGGGACAAGAACAAAGACTACGACCGCCCGCGCAACTCGGCGAGCTAGGTTTTCAGCCCCGTTCACGGGGCTTTCCGCGGAGCGGTCCTCGGCCCGGCATTGATGCTGGGTGGCAGCGACGACCCGCCGTGAACGGCGGGCCGACGACCGCTTCGCGGGAAGCCCCGTTCACGGGGCTGAAAACATTGGCGACTTCCCGAACCATCGGGTATCTTGAAACTCATGCTTCTCCTCGGCCGGCAGACACAACGGACCTGTCAGACGCTCGACCGCCGTGCGTTCGTGCAGGTCGGGGCGTCGTCGGTGCTGGGGTTGTCGCTCGCGAATCTGCTGCGAGCGAAGGAATCGGGCCTCACGCCGGGGTCGGCGAAAGCGGTCATTCTCGTCTGGCTGTGGGGCGGGCCGAGCCAACTCGATACCTGGGACCCGAAACCGCACGCTCCGCTCGAATTCCGTGGGCCGTTCGCCACCATCCCCACTCGCACGCCCGGCCTTCGCTTCTGCGAACTCTTCCCGCAACTTGCCGGCCTGTCGAACCAGATGGCCGTCCTCCGCACCCTGTCCACGCAGTCCAGCGATCACGGCATCGCCGGCACCATCGGCCTGACGGGGAGTTCTGCCGGCGGGACGGGGTTGGACGGCAAACCGCTGCCGGGGGCCGCCCGACCGGCCGTCGGTTCGGTCGTCGCGAAGGCGTTGTCCACCCGCGGCCGCGACATCGCCTCGCCGTACCTCGTGGTCGGCGGCAAACTGCACCAGGGGAAGAAGCCGATCATCGGCGAAGGCGGTGGTCCCCTCGGTCCGGCTTACGATCCGTTCCGCCTCGAATACGACCCCATCCACGGCACGAAGGTGCCCGCGTTGCAACTGCCGCCCGACCTCACGCCCGATCGCCTCGCCGACCGGCAGAAGCTCAGGATGGCGTTGTCCGAGGCCGAGCGCACCGTCGAGAAGTCGCGGTCGGTGGCCACGCTC
>JBBQCQ010000335.1:0-5321 GCA_038318835.1 Gemmatales bacterium
GAAGGGCCTACCTGACCGGCAGGAAGGTAGCAGAGGACTTCAAGGACAACATGACCATCATGTTCGACGAACTTCTCCCGAAGTGGAACTACCGTGCCGTACCGCGGTGACGGCGACAGTTATTGGTTTTCCGATCCTAAAGACCAAAACAACGCCGCCGGCCCGTGCGGGTCGGCGGCGCGGAAGCGGGTCGGCTGGGTGAACGAGATCAGCCCACGAGTTCCTTGATCCACTTCGGCTTGTCGCCGGCGATGTAGTACGGGCGGCCGAGGTTGTCGCGGACGTCGGCGACTTGCTGCGGCGACGGGTCGATACCCAGGCCCTTGTAGATCGTCGCGTACAGGTCGAGGATGTCCACCGGGCTGTCCTTGACGCCGGTACCGTTCTCGTCGGTGGCCCCGTAGGCGATGCCGCCCTTGATGTTGCCACCGCCAACGACGACCGACCAGCATCGCGGCCAGTGGTCGCGGCCGCCGTTCTGGTTGATTTTCGGCGTGCGGCCGAAGTCGCCCATCCACACGATGACCGTGTCCTTCAGCTTGCCACGGTCGGCCAGGTCGCGGGTCAGCGCGGCCATGCCCTTGTCCAGTTCCGGCAGGCGGCGTTGCAGGGCGGCGAAGATGCCGTTGTGCATGTCCCAGCCACCGAGGCTGACTTCGACGGCGGCGACGCCGGCTTCGACCAGTTTGCGGGCGAGAAGGCAACCGTTGCCGAACCCGGTGCGGCCGTACTCTTCGCGGAGCGAGGCCGGTTCTTTGTCGAGGTTGAAGACTTCCTTGCGGCTGCTGGTGACGAGGTTCAGGGCCTTGTCGTAGATTTCCTTGTGGGCCTTCGCGGCGTCCATCGGCACGTTCGTCTTGAAGTTGCCTTCGAGCGACTCGAACAGCACCTTACGGCGGTCCATCTGGGTCATGCTGACCGGGGCTGAGACGTTTTCCGGCGGTTGGCCGGCGCTCTGCACGTTGAACGAGGCGTACTTCATGCCGAGGAAGCCAGGGCCGACGCGGCCACCACCGACGCTGATGAAGCTCGGGATGTCGGCGTTCTTCATCGCCTCGACGTCCATCGCCTGGTAGTAGGCCATGACGGAGCCGATGCTCGGGAACTCGGTCAGCGGGTTCGGCGATCGGCCGGTGTTCATGAGGAACGTGCCGCGTTGGTGGTCGCCTTCGCGGGTTTGCAGCGAGCGGATGATCGACAGATTCTTGAACTGCTTGGCCACGTTCGGCAGGTGCTCGGTGATCTTCACATCACTGCCGGCCGCGGTGCTGATCGGCTTGTGTTCGCCGCCGTTCGGGGTGCCGGGCTTCATGTCCCAGAGGTCGATGGTGGCCGGTCCGCCGCCCATCCACATGATGATGAGGCTCTTGTTCTTCTTCTTCAGCTCGGCAGCTTGCGCCCGGAGTCCGGTGAGGAAGGACAGGCCGGGAACGGTGACGGCCGCAGCGCCGGCGGCGTGAGCCATGAAGTGTCGGCGGTCGGTGATTCCGAACATCGCGATCGTCCTCGTGGGAAAGGCCGGCGTGCCGGCGGTGAGAATCTAACGTGGATTATGAGGTGAAACCCCGCGCCGTGCAAGTAGTTCCGCGTGATTTCCCTTCTGCCAGTTCAGATGCGCCGCAGGTCGGGGAAGTTCCACGAAAATGAAGAGGCTGTGATTCCGACCGAGGGGGCGGGGCCGAACACCTCCGAAATCATCCTGTAAACTCAACGCGGACAACGATTTAGTGATTCCGGAGGGAGTCCGAAATCAAAAGCTTCGGATTCCTTCCGCCCCTGCTAGAATGACTTCCACCCACCTCCGCGAGACGTTCCGCCATGGCTCAGCCCGGTTCCCCCGCCCCCGTCGAGGCACAGCTCATCAAAGACCTCGCGGCCACCTACGAGCGGATGTCCGAGCAGATCGGCAAGGTCATCATCGGGCAGAAGACCGTCGTCGAGCAACTCCTCATGGCCATGTTCAGCCGCGGGCACTGCTTGCTCGTCGGCGTGCCGGGGCTGGCGATATCGCTGCTGGTGAGCACGGTCGCGAAGATTCTGCACCTGTCGTTCAAGCGGGTGCAGTTCACCCCGGACCTGATGCCGGCCGACATCACCGGCACCGACATCCTGCAAGACGACCCGGAGACCGGCCGGCGGCGGTTCGTGTTCCTGCCGGGGCCGCTGTTCGCGAACATGATCCTCGCGGACGAAATCAACCGCACGCCACCGAAGACGCAGGCCGCGCTCCTGGAGGCGATGCAGGAACATCAAGTGACCGCGGGCGGACATTTGTATCGACTGCCGGAACCGTTCTTCGTGCTGGCCACCCAGAACCCGATCGAACAGGAAGGCACGTATCCGCTGCCGGAGGCGCAGCAAGACCGCTTCATGTTCAACATCCGGGTGGACTATCCCTCGCGGGCGGAAGAAATCCAGATCATGAAGGCGACCACCGGCACGCACAAGCCGGAACTGACGGCCATTCTCGACGCCAAGCAGATCATGCAGTTCCAGCAAGTCGTGCGGCAGGTCGTGGTGGCCGATCATATCTTCGCGTATGTCGCCGACCTGGTGCGCTCGACGCGGCCAAAGGAAAAGGACGTACCGAAGTGGGTGCCGGAACTCGTGAGTTGGGGAGCCGGCCCGCGAGCGTGTCAGTTCCTCATCCTCGGCGGCAAGACGCGGGCGATCCTGTACGGCCGCGTGCATGTGACGACCGACGACATCAAGGCCGTGGCCCTGCCGGTGCTGCGGCACCGCATCATGACGACGTTCCACGCCGACGCCGACGGCATCACGACCGACGACATCATCAAGAAGTTGATCGAGGCAACGCCGGTGCCGCTGGAAAAGGGCCGACTGTAATCATCTTGGAGAGCCGAGCACCGTCAGGTGCCGGGTGAGTGGCAACGCGATTCATCCGGCACCTGACGGTGCTCGGCTCGCCATCTCGTCTTGCAGCCCATTTCCCCCGCGTGGTAATCCTTACCGCATGGAACCCCCCCCCCGCTGGCACCCCCGCGAGAAGATCGTCGGCTGGCCGACGCTGCTCGCTGTGCGCGAACAGTTCCGCCAGACCGGCCGCACCATCGTCTGGACGAACGGCTGCTTCGATCTGCTCCACCCCGGCCATCTGTCCAGCCTCGCGTCGGCGCGGCAACTCGGCGACTTACTCGTGGTGGGGCTGAACTCCGACGCTTCCGTGCAGCGGAACAAAGGGCCACTGCGGCCGATCCTGTCGCAAGACGATCGCGCCGCGATGCTGGCGGCCGTCGAGTGCGTGGACTTCGTCATCGTGTTCGACGAGCCGACGCCGGAACTGGCCCTCGCGAAGTTGCAACCGGACATCCACTGCAAGGGGGCCGAGTACGCCCCGCCGCATGGCCGGCCAGTGCCGGAACGCGCCGTGGTCGAAGGCTACGGCGGCCGCATCGCGTACCTGCCATTGGTGCCCGGCGTCTCCACGACGGACCTGATCGCGAGAATCAGCCGTGCCGCGTGACGGCGTGCTATTGCTGCTCGACCGCGACGGCACCTTGATGGTGGACACGGTGTACCCGAACAACCCTGCCGCCGTGCGGCTCCTCCCGCACGCGGCGAACGCCGTGCGCGACCTCGTGGCCCGCGGATTCGTGCCGGCCGTCGTCAGCAATCAGTCTGGCATCGCCCGCGGCAAGATCACGCCCGCTCAGGCGGCAGCCGTTCATGCGCGGTTCGTCGAACTCTTCGCGGCCGAATCCGGCGTGCGACTGCCGTGCTTCTACTGCCCGCACGGTCCCGACGATGGTTGCGACTGCCGCAAGCCGCGGCCGGGGCTGTTGCGACAGGCCGCGGAATCGCTGGACATGATTGACCGCCCAGCGGTGATGATCGGCGACAACCCGACCGACGTGGAAGCGGGGCGGGCCTTCGGGGCCACGGCCTACTTGTTCCACCCCGACGCCGGCTGGCCGGACCTCGTGCGCCAACTCGGAGACTCCGCGTGAACCCGCTCGACTTGCTCTCCCGCTTCCGCGGCTGCCCGGTCCTGGTCGTCGGCGACCTGATGCTCGACGAGTTCGTCTGGGGCAGCGTCACACGGATTTCGCCGGAAGCGCCCGTGCCGGTCGTAGAAGTGCAGAAGCGAACCTTCGTGGCCGGCGGGGCCGCGAACACGGCCGCGAACGTCGCCGCCCTCGGCGGCACGCCGTTCCTCGCTGGCTTAGTCGGCGACGACACGCATGGCGACATCGTGTGCGACCTGCTCCGCGACACGGGCGTGGACGTTGCCCCCGTGGTACGTGACAACCGCCGGCCGACGACCACGAAGACTCGCGTGATCGCCCACAGTCAGCAGATGCTTCGGGTGGACCACGAGAAGCCTGGGGCCATCGAGCGCGACCTGGAAGATGCCTTGCTCGCCCGCCTCGACGCGGTGCTGCCGGCCGTTCGCGGGTGCGTGGTGTCCGACTACGGCAAGGGGGTGGTGACGCCGCGGTTCGTCGGCGAACTGATCGCGAAGTGTCGGGCCGCCCGCTTGCCGGTGGTGGTGGACCCGAAAGGCGTCGATTACGCGAAGTACCGCGGCGCGACCGTGGTGAAGCCGAACCAACTGGAAGCCGCGAAGGTGCTGAACCGCGACCTGCGGGACGCCGAGAGCGTGCGAGCCGCCGGCCGCGATTTGGGCGAACTTCTCGACACGTCGATCCTCATCACGCAGGGGTCGGCCGGCATGTCGCTGTTCGAGCAGCACCGGCCGATGGTTCACATTCCCACGCAAGCCCGCGAAGTCTACGACGTGACCGGGGCCGGCGACACCGTGGCAGGTACGCTAACACTCGCCCTTGCCGTCGGCGGCACTCTCGAAGCTGCCTGCCGCCTGGCGAGCGCCGCCGCGGCGGTCGTCGTGGGCAAGGTCGGCACCGCCACCGTGAGCGTGGACGAACTCCGCGCGACCGCCGCCGACACCCGGCGACAGGCCGCGTGACGGCGGGTACAATCTCCTCAAGGAGATTCCCGATGCCGCTCCGCGACCACTTCCATCCGCCCGTCAGTGACGCCTACCCCTGGGACGCGCTGCACGGCGGGTGGCCGATGATGATCGTCCTCGCGCTCCGACGAGTGCTGCCGCCCGAGTACGTCGCGTTCCCGGGCGTTCACCTGGGTACGGGGCGACTCGAGATCGACGTTGGGACATTCGAGCGAGACGGCTCGGCCGACGGCCTGAGGCAGGATTCAACGGCTGGAGATGGGACAGCGACGGCCGTGTGGGCGCCGCCCGAACCGACCCTCGCCTGGTCCACCGAGTTGCCGTCACCGGACGAGTACGAGGTGCGGATTGTGAACCGGCAAGACCGGCG
>JBBQCQ010000336.1:0-5318 GCA_038318835.1 Gemmatales bacterium
ATGCCCGTCACCAGCCCGCCGGCCGACCGCACGGTGGCCGACGGCGACGTGCTGGAACTCGCCGGCATTTGGATGGACGTGCGGGAAATCCCCGGCCACTCGCCCGGCCACGTCGTGTACGTCGTGCGGGACGTGTCACCGGTGCTCGTGCTCGGCGGCGACGTGCTCTTCCGCGGCAGCGTCGGCCGCACCGACTTCCCCGGCGGCAGCTTCGAGCAGTTGTACACCGGCATTCACGCGAAGTTGTGGCCGCTGCCCGACGACACCGTCGTCTACCCCGGACACGGCCCCGTGACGACCGTCGGCCACGAGAAGCGCACGAACCCCTATGTGGGCGACGGACGGTGACGCACGGTTCGCCGCCACGCGGAGGCTCGGCGTAGCGGAGAGTGCCGAGCGAGTGCCCGAGGGGCGGAGTGCCGATGGTGGCCGGTTCCGCGCTCCGCTCGGCAAAGCCTCCGCCTCGCGGCTAAACGGGGTCGTTTCATTTGCTATTCTGACTTGATGCCGCTCCGCGTTACGAATTTGTCGCTGCCGGTCGAAGAACCGGAAGCCAACCTGCCGACCCAACTTGCCCGAGCCGTCGGCGTGCCGCCTGCTGACATTGGCCGATGGCGCATCCTGCGCAAGGCGCTCGATGTCCGCGATAAGCGGCAGCTCCGGTTCGTGTATAACTTTGAAGTCGATCTCCAGCCCGGTGTGACCGCGAAGGGTTCGCCCGCCGGCGGGTCGAAGGTCGAGCCGTTCGACGAAGCGCCCTTCGCGATGCCGCCGATGGGGTCGCACGCGCTGTCGCATCGGCCGGTCGTGGTCGGCAGCGGGCCGGGCGGACTGGTGTGCGGGTACTTCCTGGCCCAGCAGGGGTATCGGCCGATCGTGCTGGAACGCGGCACCATCGTGAGCGAGCGAATCCGCGACGTGAAGCGGTTCGATGCCGGCGGCACCTTCGATGCGGCCAGCAACTACCTCTTCGGCGAGGGCGGGGCCGGCACCTTCTCCGATGGCAAACTCACCTGTCGCGGCAGCGGGGCCGACTACTTCCGCGTGCTGGAACTACTCGCCGAGTGCAAGGGCCAGCAGGCCGGCCGCGAGAACATCTTGTACTACCACCGCCCGCACCTCGGCAGCAACCGCCTGCCGGCCGTGGTGAAGGCGATGCGGCGGAAGATCGAGGCGTTCGGCGGCGAAGTTCGCTTCCGCACCACGGTCGAAGACCTGCACTTCGACGGCAACGGCGTGACCGGCGTGGCCACGTCCGGCGGATTCATTCCGACGAACGTCGTGATCCTCGCCATCGGCCACTCGGCCCGCGACAGCTACGAGATGCTTGCCCGTCGCGGCGTGCCGATGACTCGTAAGCCGTTCCAGTTCGGCGTGCGCATCGAACACCGGCAGCAGGTCATCAACGAGGTTCAGTACGGCTGGAAACACGAGCGGTACGAGGAGACGCTCGGCAACGCCGACTATTCGCTCGTGGCCCACGGCACGAACGACCTGTTCACGTTCTGCATGTGTGCCGGCGGGTATATCATTCCGAGTGTGTCCGACGAAGGGTACTTCTGCACGAACGGCATGAGCCTGTCGAAACGCGATTCGCCCTTCGCGAACAGCGGACTCGTGGTAACGGTGCCGCTGGAAGCGTTCGAGGGGGACGATGTGCTGGCGGGGGTGCGGCTTCAGCAGAAGTACGAGAAGCGGGCGTTCGAGTTGGGCCGCGGGCAGTACGCGGCCCCGGCCCAGCGAGCGAGTGACTTCCTGGCGGGGCGGGCGACGCCGAGTTTGCCGAAGACGAGCTACCCGCGGGAAACCGTGGCGACCGACCTGAATGAACTGCTGCCGCCGGTGGTGGCGGCCGCAGTGCGGCACGGGCTGCCACAGATGGACCGCCGCTGGCAAGGCAAGTTCCTGGCCGACGCCATGCTCTTCGGCCCGGAGTCCCGCGGTAGTTCGCCCGTGCGCATCGACCGCGACAACCTCACGCGCGAGTCGCCCGGCATCCCCGGCCTCTTCCCCGTGGGGGAAGGAGCCGGGTATGCGGGCGGCATCGTGTCGGCAGCCGTCGATGGTTTGCGGACGGCGAAGGCGGTCGTGGCGAAGTACGCAACCTAACAAGGCACGTCCCCGCCCTTGCTTGCGCTGGGGGCTTGTATCACCCCACGAATACGCCGTTGGCCAGCACCTGGCCGAACGGGTCGAACTCTTGCAACAGGGGCGGCTCAATGCCGTTTGCTTGCGGGACGGTCGAGCCGCGATACACCCGGACACGGCTGGGCAACCCGTCGCCGCTGGCCGTGATGAGATCGGCACGGTCGTCGCCGTCGATGTCCTTCACGGCTAGTCGCACGCCGCCGCGACTGTTCGCATCGTTCGCAACGAAGAAGTTCGCCACCGGCTTCGCGTAAGCTGCATCGAGCGACTGGCCCAAGAGCGTCTGCCCGCTGAGCGCGAACACGCGCGGCCCGCCACCGGGGCCGCCGCCAAAGATCAGGTCGCCGAAGCCGTCGCCGTCCAGGTCGCCGACCGTCACGAAGATGCCGTTGCGGAGCGTCTGCGCATCCGAGCCAGGGAAGGCGAAGAAGTCGCCGACGAGCTTCAATCGCGCGTTCGTGAACAACGACGCCCCATCATAGACGGCAACCCGCGGGCCACCGAGGAAGCCGGCCCCGACGACGAGATCGGCCAACCCATCGGCGTCGATGTCGCCGACGGCCACGCGAGCACCACCGCGGAAGTTCGGATCGTCGATGCCGAAGAAGTCGGCCTTCTTCACGAGCGTGTTGTCGGCGGCGAGGCCGTAGACCGATACCCGCGGCCCGCCGCCCACGTCCGGGCTAACCACGAACTCGTCGCGGCCATCGCCATCGATGTCGCCCGCCGCCAGGTAGACGCCACCGGTGAAGCTCTCGAAGGCGCTGAAGTTGATGGTGGGAGTGGACTGGCCCCCGGTGCCGAAGATGACGCGAACGCGGGAACCGCTCCCGGCACCGTCCCCAATGATTTGATCGGGCACGCCGTCGCCATTCACATCCGCGACCGCCACCCGGACACCCGCCGTCAGCGTCGGCCCCGTGGCCGACCCGCTCTGCGCGAACCCGGCCGCGACGGGCACAAAGTTGAGAGCCTTGCCGTTGGCCGTGCCGCTGACGAGCAATTCATTCGCGAGGCCGACGGTTGCCGTCAGGCGAGCCACGCCGATGTCGCGGTCGTTGGCCGTTGCCGTGTCGATCGAGCCGACGACGAGGATTCGCCCGCGGGCATCTTGCGTGATACCGGCCGCGGTGTCCGCTTTGGCTCCGCCACGGTCGAACGCGACGACCGCCCGGCCGTCGGTGCTGAAACTGGGGTCGAGGTCGCCGGCACTCGTCAGGCGAGCCACACCGATATCCGTGTCCCCCGCGGTGGCCGAATCGACCGTGGCAGCCACGACGATGTCGCCGGTGCGGGGGTTGATGACCACGCCGGCGGCCTTGTCCTGCTTCGTACCGCCGAGGTCGAAGCCGAGCGACACCTTCCCGCCGCTGGCGAAGTCGGTGTCGAGCGAGCCGGCAGTCGTGAACCGGGCCACGCCGATGTCCACGTCGCCGGCCGTGCCGACCGTGACGGAGCCGACAACCACGACCCGCTCGCTGGCGTCGAGGGCCACGGCCGCAACCGTGTCCGCGTTCGTCCCGCCGAGGTCGAACTCGACGGAGGCCCGGCCATCGGTGTCGAAGGTCGCGTCGATGGCCCCGGTGTTCGTCAGGCGGGCCACGCCGAAGTCGAAGTCACCGAAGTTGCTGATCTGCACGCTGCCGGCCACGATGATGCGGTCGCCCGAATCGATCACGACGCCGGCCGCCCGGTCGGCGTTCGCCCCGCCGAGGTCGAAGGCGATGGTCTGCCGACCGCTCGCGCCGAAGGTCTTGTCGAGCGCCCCAACGTCGGTCAGCCGCGTCACGCCGAAATCGAAGTCGCCAGCCGCGGCCTGGGCGACCGTGCCGGCCAGCACGATGCGATTCTGGCTGTCGATCGCCACGCCCGCGGCCTTGTCTTCCAGCGTGCCGCCGGCCACGTCGAACGCGACCGTCTGCCGGCCGTCGGTGTCGAAGGTGCTGTCCAGGTCGCCCGTGTTGGTCAGACGGATCACGGCGAAGTCATAATCGTTCCCGGCTTTCGTCTGTGCATACCCGCCCACGACAATGCGGCCGAGGCGGTCGATGGCGACCGAGGTCGCCGCGTCGATGTTGCTGCCACCGAGGTCGAAGCCGATGACTCGAATACCGTTGCTGCCGAAGGTCGTGTCCAGTGTGCCGTCCACGTTCAGCCGTGCGACTGCGAAATCGACATCCACACCGCCCGACTGGGCCGACCCGACCACGACGATCTTCCCATCGCTCTGGACGGCAATCGCCGCCGCCAGATCGGTATTGGCCGCCCCCTGGTCGAACGGCACATCGACTAGCCCGGTGCCGTTGAACGTCTGATCGAGACTGCCAACGGCCGCCGGGGTGGTGCGGTCTTCGAGGGGGAGAAGCTGAGGCTTGACCATGAGGCGGACTCCGAGGGGCGGAAAAGCTTCCACTCGGATGCGCATGGCGTGCCGAGTTGCGCCAGGTGGGGGTGTTTTGTGAAAATACTGCCGAGCTTCAGGGAAGTTGTACGGGTCGGCTCGATGGGGGAAAAAGAAGTGGGGCGTGAGATTCGGCCGGGGACTCGCATACCCGGCTAGTCTCACGCCCACTGTTGGAAGGGATGAGATTGAATTTCTTCAATCTGGTGAGCGGGACTCGCATACCACTCACCGAAGTAATTCATGGCACGGCGAATGCCAAAACTTGATACTTTTCGGTGAAGTCTTCGCAGAAGAGACTCTAAATCCTTTCGGCATCGGAGCTTGCGTGACGCGAATTTTGTGCGACACAGTGCCTCTCGGCTCCGCGAATTCGTGTGCGGTCGAAGCGGATGGATGAATCTGAAACAGGACGTGTGTGATTTTGCAATATGCCTTCCGCTTGGTCGCAATCCGAGTCGGGTGGTATCTTGATCATAACCCTCCGCAGGTGCGCACCATGCCGACTATTACTGTGAATGCCGAGCGCCGCTCGTTCGCCCCGCCGCTGACGGTGGCCGGGTTGCTCGCCGAACTCGGCCGCGATCCGAAGATGTTGGCCGTCGAGGTGAACGAGGCCGTCGTGCCGCGGGCGGACCACCCGACCACCGAACTGCAAGACGGCGACGCGGTCGAGATCGTCACCCTCGTCGGCGGCGGGTCGGGTCCCCCGGCCGACAAGCCGCTGACCGTCGGCAAGTTCACCTTTCAGTCGCGGCTGTTTACCGGC
>JBBQCQ010000337.1:0-5314 GCA_038318835.1 Gemmatales bacterium
GGACGACCCCGACCTTCAACTTCGTACCCCTCCGTAGGGAAGTCTGCCGGCGGCCGTTTCTGCACGACTCGCTCCACAGCCCGCGACGTACCCGCCGCGCGTTCCGCGGGAGAATTCCAGGTCCGAAACTGTCCCAGGTTGGTGCAGCGGAAGAAATCCCGCGGCTCGATCGGCGGCAACGGCCGGCCCTGGGGGGGAAGTAGCACGAGTCGTCTCGGATCGAGAGCTTCGACCTCTTCGTGCGGCAGGTGTTCGGCCAAAGGAGAGGCCGCGAACGCGGCATATTCTTCGACGGGCAAGGCGTCGGTTCGATTCGGTTCGCGGTAGTAGGATGGCGGTAGAACGCGGATCGTTTTCGACGACCACGAGGCCGGAGGCTCGAAATCTCGGAGCCACTCCAACATCCCTCCCAGGCCACGGCCGGAGGCGATTCGGATCTGAATACGCTTCACGTGTGCCAACGCCGGGCGGTCCAGCCAACGGACCAACTGCAAGAACGGAGCGGCCGCGTCTTCCGGAAACCGGACCCAGTTGTCGGGTGCAATCTCGACCGTCCGCAAGAGTGGAAAGGACAGTTTGAACAGTTGTTCCGGGACGCGGGCGATTGGCCAGAACGAAAGCGTGAGCCGATCCACGGAGTGTGTGAGCGACGGGTCCGAAATGCGAGCCAATCCTTCCGGTGTGGCGACCAACTCCTCGGCGAAGCCGTGCGCGGCGGTGAACCCAACCCGCTGTTGCAGACACGGCCGCAGGGCGGTGTTCAGGAGCGGCAGGAAGGCCGACTTTGCCCGGTTCATCGCCAGATAACACTCGTCCAGCGCGGCGGGCGACGAGTCGGCCGCGGCCGCCCGGTCGGCCATCAGCCACTCGTGGGCCAGGCGGATGTAACCGGCCCGCGAGTCGTTTCGTTCTTCGAGCCAGTCGGCAAAGACCAGCGGCGCGACGGCGTCCTCCGGCTGATCCGCCATCGCGCGGAGGAAGGCGAGTAACTGATCGTCCATGCCTCCATCCTAACTCGCCGGGCCGGTCCCCGAAACGACGAACCCCCGGACACCGTCCGGGGGTTCGCGAAGTTCTCACGCCTGCGTCAGTTGCTGAACTCCGGGCGGCGCTTGCAGAGTTGCGTTTGAAGGCGGGTGACGATGCTGCTGTGCATCTGGCTGACGCGGGACTCGCTCAGGTTCAGCGTGGCCCCGATCTCCTTCATCGTCATCTCCTCGTAGTAGTAGAGGATGACGATGAGCCGCTCGTTGCGGTTCAAGCCCCGCGTGACGAGCCGCATCAGGTCGCGGTTTTGCAGGCGGTGCGTCGGGTCTTCGGCCTTCTTGTCTTCGAGGATGTCGATTTCGCGAACGTCCTTGTAGCTGTCGGTCTCGTACCACTTCTTGTTGAGGCTGACGAGGCTGACGGCCGTCGCCTCGCTCACGTATTTCTGCACTTCCTCGATTGGAATTTGCAGCCGCACGGCCAGTTCCTCCGCGGTCGGCTTGCGGCCGAGGGCGGTTTCGAGCTGCTTGTTGGCCGCGTCGTACTTGCTCTGCTTGGACCGCACCAGCCGCGGCACCCAGTCCATCGTGCGGAGTTCGTCGAGCATGGCCCCCCGGATGCGGGGCACGCAGTAGGTTTCGAACTTGACGCCCCGCGTCAGATCGAAGGCTTCAATCGCGTCCAGCAATCCGAAGATGCCAGCGCTGATGAGGTCGTCAAGTTCCACACCATCGGGCAGACGCGCCCAGATGCGCTCACCGTTGTACTTCACGAGTGGCATGTAGTTCTCGACCAGCCGATTCCGCAAGTCGAGAGTCGGGTTGGCCCGATACTCCTGCCAGACCTGCTGGATGTCGATCTCGATCCGAGTCGTCACCATCGAAATCCTCCCTGATGTCCGGCAAGTTGCAGGACCACTCGAACCTTCACCACCGGCCGCGGCGTTCTCGCCTGGGCCGGTCCCCCGGAAGGTTCAACGTCGGAACCAGAAGCCCGACTCGCCGGCGGCACACCATCCTTCGGTGCCGGGCAAGCGGTTCTGCCTCCGCCGCGTGATTCCGCGCGTACTTACCTTGTCCCCCGTGAGGCCGGACGGGATAGACCGGCCTCTCCATCGCGTTTATCGGACGGAAACTTTCCCGCCTTCATGTAAACTCTTCAAAGTCCCCGCTCACCCGAACCGACTTTGTCGACTGACACGGCTCGACCACGGACCTGTGCCCCCACGAATCCGCACCCGCCGCACCGTTGACACGGCCCGCACCACCGGCCCGGCCGAGACGTTTTCCCCTCCGTCGCGGCCACCCCGGTGATCGGACACTTGTCGCCCGAGTGAGGGGATGCACATAACGACCCCCGCCGCATCTGTCGAGACATTTCGACCCCCAAAAATGAGATTCCCGCCGACTATCTGCCTTCCCCGGATGTGTGGCCTTGCTATCTTCCCCGGTCTGCCGTCGGTAAGATGCTTCCGTCTCAACAGGAGGGCGATGGGATGATCTCGACGCGAAACCTTTTTGAACTGCCCGATGTCGCCGCTCTACGAAAGCTGTTGAAGTCGCTCGCGATGCTCGACGCCATTCTGTGTCGGGAATGGGACGGCCGGTATTACTCGTTCAACATCAATTGGGCCAAGGGCGAGCAAATGGGGTCGATGCGGGACGGCTGTGGGAACGAATTCTTCGCGCTGTTCAATCGCCACGGTTGTTACCTCAAGGGGTTCCACCACGAAGCCCCGATGTCCCCCTTCCGAAAGGGCGGGAAGGGCAAACTCTGGCCTGGGTTGATCGAGTCAGTGCCGACGGAGTTCAAGCGCGGGGTAGCAGAAGCCGCGTTCTCGACCGATGAAACGACTTTCTGCATTTGGCGGAAACAATCGGACGCCGCCTGGCAGCACGGCGAGATCGAGTTCCCCCGCGGACGGGACCCGGACGGATCGGCGGAGTTGTTATCCATACTGGACGGGTCCGCCGAGACGTACCACGAGTGGGCCGTGGAATATTACGAGGCCCCGAGCCTGACGCTCGAAAACGTTCAGCACGTCTACGGACATCGGCGATTGACCCAGAAACTCGTGACCGCGATGCGATACGATAACCCCATGGCGGATGAGGATGATCCGCCGGTGACGTTGGCGGACTTGGCCGAGGACGTTGAGGAAATCGGCTACCCCGAGGCCAAGTAGAGCCGGTGGAATTCAGTGAAAGGATCGTTCTGATGCCTCGCCTCTTGCGCCCCCTCTTTGTTGCAATCCTCCTGGGAGCGGCCGTCATGCTGTTCGCGTGGAAGCCGTGGGAACAAGGGCAGGCCGCGTTCGATCCGGACAAACCAGCCAAGAAAGATCAATTCGGCGAAGGCCGTGGGGGGGCGGCCGTGAAAGAGATCGCGTTCGACGGCGACCGGGCGATGAAATACCTGAAGCAACTCTGTGACATTGGCCCGCGCGTCAGCGGCACCGACGGGATGGTGAAGCAGCAAGAACTGCTCGTCAAGCACTTCGAGGCACTCGGCGGCAAGATCACGAAGCAAGAATTCGAGGCGAAGCAGGAGAGCCGCCGCGACAAGGTGAAGATGACGAACCTCACGGTCGCGTGGTTCCCTGACCGCGAACGGCGGGTCATGCTGTGTGCCCACTACGACACGCGGCCGATGGCCCACGAGGAGCCGAACCGCAACGACTGGAAGAAACCGTTCGTCAGCGCCAACGACGGCACGAGTGGCGTGGCGATGCTGATGGAACTCGCCCACGTCATGAAGGACTTCCCCACCGAGGTCGGCGTGGACTTTGTCCTGTTCGACGGCGAGGAGTACATCTTCGAGCCGACCGGCCTCGGCGGCATCCGCGGCGACCGATTCTTCCTCGGCTCCGATTACTTCGCCGATCAATACGCCGCGAGCAAGAACAAGCGGAAGTACCGATACGAGGCGGCGGTGCTGTTCGATCTGTTCGCCCACCCCGGTGCGAAGTTCGCCATTGAGGCGAACTCGTGGTACAAGGCCGAGCCGCTCGTGCGGCAGTTCTGGCAGGCCGCCGCCGACGCCCGCGCCGGGTCGTTCGTCTCGGCCCTCGGCATCGAGGTGAGCGACGACCACGTCGCCCTCAACCGCGTCGGCATCCCGGCCATCGACATCATCGACTTCGACGGATACCGCAAGCACTGGCACAAGCTCACCGACACGTCCGACAAGTGCGACGGCAAGCAGATCGCGGAGGTCGCGAGGGTGACGACGACCTGGCTGCAAGGCGTGAAGTAAATGCTTACCGTCCATCTTCGCATCAACGACACGGCGACGAAGTTGCCGACGCCGGTGCGGCTGTCGGTCACAGGGGCGGGCAGCGAGTATTACCCGCCGCTCGGCCGGCTGGCCGCGTTCGCCTGTGGCGTGGGCGAGGACGTGGGCGGCAACCTCCGCGTCGGGCGGGAGAACTTCGCGTACATCGACGGCGCGTGCGAGATCAAACTGCCGGCCGGCGTGCCGCTGCGGGTGCGGGCCACGAAGGGACCGGAGTACCGCCCGCTCGACGAGACGATCACCCTCGGTGCCGGCCAGATGGCCGTCCGCCTCGGCATCGAGCGGTGGAGCAACCTCGCGGCCGACGGCTGGGTGAGCGGCGATAGCCGGGCACACTTCATCTCGCCGCACGCCGCGCTGCTAGAAGCGGCGGCCGAAGACGTGAACGTCGTCAACGTGCTGGCGAAAGTCCACACGCAGTTGATGAACGACGGCAACGCGCACGTCACGCTGCCGAACCTGACGGCCTTCAGCGGGCAAGTGCCGTCACTGGAATCCGGTTCGCACGCGGTCATCGTGAACACGCTCAATACCCATCGCGGCCTGGGAAACCTGGGCCTGCTGCATTCACACAGAATCGTCTTCCCGCTCGCGTTCGGCGAGCCGTTCGACACCGACGACTGGTCGCTGATCGACTGGTGCGAGCAGTGTCACCGGAAGAAGGGGCTAGTCGTCTGGGTGGACGCCTTCGAAGTGCCGGCCGCGATTTTCGGCGGCGAGGCGCTGGTGGCCGCAATCCTGGGCAAGATCGACGCGATCGAGTTCGACGCCCTCCGCACGACGCCGTTGCTGCCCTTGTACTACAGACTGTTGAACGCCGGTCTGCGACTGCCCCTCGTCGGCGGCAGCAGCAAGGACTCGAACCGCGTGCCGATTGGGGCGGTGCGGACCTACGCGAAGGTGGCGGGTGAATCTCGGAACGGCTCGGCCTGGGTCGAGGCGGTGCGATCGGGACAGACGTTCATCACGAACGGGCCGATCCTGTCGTTCGAAGTGGAAGAGTCTTTGCGAGGTCGGGCGGAATGCGTCACCT
>JBBQCQ010000338.1:0-5301 GCA_038318835.1 Gemmatales bacterium
CCTTCCGCTGGCTGCTGAACGGGAACGGCAGCGCCACGTTGTCCGGCACCGCCTTCCGCCTGCCGTTTAACTCCTCCAGGTACGCCACCACCGACCCGACGAACGGCCAGTGCTTGGCGTCGTGCGGGTTCAGTTCCATCGCCACGTCGATGGCCGGGATGCCGGTCGTCGCATAGGCCACGCCGTGGATCGGCTGGTTGTGCGTCAGCGACCGGGCGACCGTGACGTGGTGCATCACCTTCGCCGTGTGCGGCAGCAGTTCGCACACCTGACAGCCGGGCAGCGACGACGCGATCGACCCAAGTTCGCCGCGAACCTCGACGGGAGCGTCCGGCTTCTGGTCAGCGAATTCGAGCTGACTCGGCGAGCCGTATAGGAACAGCAAGATGCACGACTTCGCGCGGCCGAAGTGCGCGTCGGTCTTCGCGGGTGCGGGCGTAGCGGCCCGCAGATAATCAGTGAGGCTCAGTCCGAACAGGCTCAGCCCGCCGGCCCAGAGCAGGTCGCGGCGGGAGACGCCATTGCAGAGGCGCTTTTCGGAACCGAGAACACGGAGCATGAATCGCCCCTCGGTGGAGGAACGTGCGGCGGGGTGGGAGCCTTCATGATGCCGAGATTCGCCCAAATGTGCAAACGAAAAAAGCCCACCCGGTTCGCGGAGGGGCTTTTCGGTGTTCTGAGAATGCTCAGGCGACCGCGACCGCGGCTTCCGCCGGCTTCACGTTCACCTTGGTGCTGCCGTTGCTGAAGTAAACGGTGCCGTCGCACATGGCGAACAGGGTGTCGTTGCTGGCCCGCTTGACGTTCGCGCCGGGGTGCCACTTGGTGCCGCACTGGAGCACGATGATGCTGCCGGTGGTCACGCTCTCGCCGGCATATTTCTTGATGCCGCGGTGCTTCGCGTTCGAGTCCCGGCCGTTGCGGACCGAGCCTTGACCTTTCTTGTGTGCCATGACGAAATCTCTCGGAATCGGTTGAGCCAAGTATTGAGTGGATTACTCTAGGAAATCCCCGACCCGGTGGAAAGGCAAGTAAGAAGAATGGCCACAGATGAACACAGATAAAACCGATTCACCGCAGAGGGCACGAGAGAGCACATGAGGAAAGACAGAAGGCTTGAGCGAGGCCACCTATCTTAACGGAGTAATATTAGTGCGGTGCACCCGAGGGGTCGGCCGGCGGGCCGCCGGGGGTTTCTTTCCGGGCGGCCTTGACGAGCTTCATGTCGGATTCGAGACGGCGGATCTTCCAAGGCACGGGCCGGTCGCCCTTCAGTGCGACCGGGTCAATCAGCGGGTCCGACGCGGCGGCCTTCCGCAGGTCGTTGAGCTTCGCAATGAACTCGGCGTCGTCGCATACCAGCACAACCGCCCCGCGAGCGGCGCTCTGGCTCGCCTCCATGCGTGGCAGTTGAATCTCGACCGGCACCCGCATTTCGAGCATCTTCTCGGAGACGCTCATCAGCGGGGCCTCATCGGGGGTGTCTTGCAGGATCGTCCCCGGCCGCACGATCTTGCCCTCACGCCAGACGGCGTAGAACTTCTCGCGGGAGTCGCCGTCCTTGTTCGCGTCGAGGCGGTTGAGCGGCACGAAGAACTGCGACTTGATCTGCGTCTCGTAGCCCGGTGGTTCGAGCGGCACTCCACCGATTCCGCCGAAGGCCGCCGACCGGCCGAGCAGCTGCTTCAGGAAAGTGAACTTCGCGAAGTCCGGCTGGCTCAACTCTTGCAAGATCGCCGGGCGGAGGTAAGTGACCGTCCCGAACAGCGGCAGGAAAGCGTCGTACACCAGCTTCCGGCCGTTCGCTTCGATCTCGAAGATCTGCTGGCCGTACCGGGTGAACTGGGCGGCGCTGATGAACCCTTGCTGCGGCGCGACCACCCGCCAGATGGGCCGGCCGTCCGGCGGCACCTGCCGCATCATGTCGAAGTTCAGCTTGTACACTCCCTCCGGCGTCGTGAGCGTGCCGGCTGACTTGGCCCGCAGGCCGGACGCGTCTTGATCCCACGTCTGGAGGCCATCGAACGTGAACTTCGGCCCGAACTCGCGGTTGCGGTACAGGGTTCGCACAAGGTCGGATTGCCGGAACCGAATCACGCCGATCATGTTCGGCGAGTCTTCGAGGAAGCCCTTCTGGGCGGCTTCGATCTCCTTCACATCGACCGGCTTGCCATCGACTGGCACCACGTCGATCGACTGTTGTCGGCCGGTGTCGAGCGTCTTCTGGAAGGCCCGGTGGAAGTCCAGGTTGCGGGTGTCGACCGGATCGCCCTTTTCGAGCGTCGCGATCCAGGCGGTGAGCGCGTCCTTCGTGTCCGACTGCACGCCGATGAGTCGGCCGACCAGATACGCGGCGTACCCACACCCGCCGAGCACGGCCACCCACCAGGCGAAGCTGCAGAACGGCAGGCCGGCCCGCGTGCCTTCCGAGTTTTGAATCTGCCGGCGGGCGGCGAACGCGAGCACCAGAATGCCGACGGGTAGCACGAGCAAGAGCGGTTCGACGAGTTGCTGCCCGCCGATGAACGCGAGGGTGCCGAGGATGAGGAGCGTGCCCGCGAAGACGATCGTGAGCAGGAGTGCGAGGATGGCCGTGATCGAGTACGGGGCGTACCCGGTCGGCTCGTTGGTGGTCAGGAGCCGGGGTGCGTCGGCCATCGGTGGTCCTCGGAACGTCGCGCGGGTGGGTGCGGGGACTGTTCTACAAATACGTCCCCGCGGGGCGAACGGTTCATCGAAGCGGGCGAAAGGCGAGCGGGGGGCGTCAGGCCCCTGATTCTGTCCCCGCAGAGAGAGAATCAGGGGGCAGACGCCCCCCGCTCGCCAAAACCTTCGCCTTCAGTCCGCGTCCTTCGCCTGGACGGTCGGCATCGGGGCCGGCTTCTGCGAGCCGAACACGTTGCCGGCGATGTTCGCCGTCGCGGTCGCATTGCGCGACTGAAGCTCGCCGGCCACGTCCAGGAAAATCTTGTCCTGCAAAATTTCCTGCACCACGATCTGCAACCGGTCGCCACCCGGCACGCTCACCAGCGGCTTCGCCCCGGTGTTCAGCGCGACCATCCGCTTCTGAATCAGCGTGGACAGCTTGAACCGGCCGCCGACCTTGTTGACAATTTCTTCTTCCTTCAGTTCGTCGAGCATGAGAACCCCCTGATAGTAAACTGTTCGTGAATCACGGCCCGGAGGGCCGCCACCGTTTCGCCCAGGTCGTCGTTGACGATCCGAACGTCGAAGTCGTTGCGGCAGGCGAGTTCCGTCTCGGCTGTCTGAATGCGTCGGGCCAGGGCGTCGGCGTCTTCGGTCCCGCGGCCCCGGAGTCGCTCGCGGAGATGCTCCGCCGACGGCGGTACGAGGAAGATCGAAAAGTGGTCGCTCGGCAGAGCGGCTCGCACGCTGGCGGCCCCCTGCACGTCCACCACCAGAATCACGCCGTGCCCCGCTGCCCGGTGGACGGCCACCGAGGCGTGGGGCGTGCCGTAATGATCGCGACCGAACACCACCGCGTGTTCCAGCATCCGGTTCCCGGCCAGTTCTTCCTGGAACTTCGCCGCGGTCCAGAAGTGGTAATCGCGGCCGTCGATTTCGCCGGCTCGCGGGAGGCGAGTGGTCGCCGTCACGGCCCGCAGCAGCGGCAGGTTCGGCGTCGTGGCGAGCAGTTCCGCCACGACCGTGGTCTTCCCCACGCCGCTCGGACCGGACACGACTAGCAGTGGGGCGGTCATTCGACGTTCGCCACCAGTTCCTTCATCTTCTCCAGCGTCGCCTTGATCTCGACCACGTTGCGGGAGATCGTCACGTCGCCGGCCTTCGAGCCGAGGGTGTTCGTTTCCCGGCCCATTTCTTGAAGGACGAATTCCAGCCGCCGACCGGGGCCATCCGATTCCTTGCGGATCACCTCTTCAAACTGTATCAGATGCGCGTCCAGTCGGGTGACTTCTTCCGACACATCGGTGCGGTCGGCGTAGGCGGCGAGTTCGCGGACCAGGTGATCGGGTTCGACAGCCACGCCCGCGCTGGCCACGGCCTGCCGGATGCGATCAAGGAGTCGCCCGCGGTAATCGTCCATCACCCGCGGCAGATGCTGGCGAACGAGGTCCAGTTGGTCCTTGATGTGCCGGTGGTGTACCAGCAGCTCGTCGGCCATCGCCCGGCCCTCGTCCCGTCGCACGGCGTCGAGCTTCGCAAGGGCGTCGATCAACACCTTCTCGACGAGCGGCCATTCGTCTTCCGGGGCCGCGGTTCGCCCGCCCGATTCCGGGGCAACGCCGGGCAAACTCAACAGGGCCGCGACAATCACGCTGGTGTCGGTCGCGGCGGGTATGGCAGCTTGAATCTGGCGGAGGTACCCGGCGAGAACGGCGGTATTCAGCGTGGAACTGCTGTCGCCTCGCTGCCGGTCGGCCCGCACGGTCAGGTGCAGGGTGCCGCGTTTGACGGTGCGGCGAATGACCTTCTCGAAGTCGGGTTCGAGGGCGGGGTACGGGTCAGACCCGCGGACGGAGACTTTGAGGTGCCGGTTGTTGACCGAGCGGACTTCGACCGACACCGCGAGGTCGGGCGTCTGGGCGCGGGCCTCACCGAAGCCGGTCATACTCAGCAACACGTGACGGCCTCGGCGATGGTTACTTGGCGGGTTCGGTCAGGCTGGTCGGGGCGACCGTGGTCCGGGCATCGGCCTGGGCGAACTTCACATGGACCATGATGACCAGCACCCAGAAGCCTGCGAGGTACAGGGTGATTTTGGTGAAGGCGTCGCCGGCTCGCGAGCCGAACGCGCTCGACCCGCCGGCCCCACCGAACGCCCCGGCCAAGCCGCCGCCCTTGCCCCGCTGGATGAGCACGACGAGCACCAGCAGCACGCTGACGATGATGACCACGACGTTGAGCAAGTACGAGATGCCCGAAGCACTTTCCGCGAAAAGGGTCACGCGCCGACCTCCTGGACGATCACAATTCCACAACTGTTAGGGTATGAACGTGGGCCGTTTTGGGTAGGTCGGCCCTGCCGGGGCCGACCTACTGTGCGGCCTTCACGATGGCCAGGAAGGTGTCGGCCTTCAGGCTCGCGCCACCGACGAGGGCACCGTCCACGTCCGGCAGGTGCAGGATCGCCGCGGCGTTGTCCGGCTTCACCGAGCCGCCGTACTGGATAAGAAGCGCCGACGCCACTTTCTCGCCGAACATCGTGGCAATTTTCCGACGAATGAAGGCGTGAGCCTCCTGCGCCTGCTCCGGCGACGCGACTTTGCCCGTGCCGATAGCCCACACGGGTTCGTAGGCGACCACGACGTTCGCCATCTG
>JBBQCQ010000339.1:0-5290 GCA_038318835.1 Gemmatales bacterium
GCCCTGCCGGCCGACGACCGCGAACCGCTCGCGAAGCTGGCCTGGGCCACCGTCGGCGTGCTGCTGATGCAACTGGTGTGGGCCGTGTGGGTGCGGCACTATGGTTCGTCGGTCGCACAGCGGCTGCACATTCTCACGGCGTTCGTGGCGACCGGCTTCCTCGTTTGGCTGGCGGCCAAGATTCTGCTAAACCCCGTGGTAAAGCCGTTGTTCCGCGGGGCGGCCATTCACTTGATGTTCATTGTCGGCGTGCAGGTGACGCTCGGCGTCGAGTCGTACCTGGGCAAGTTCGTGGCGGCCGGCCCGCAAGCCCAGAAGCTGCCGGAGGAACGCACCGTCACGAAATCGCAGGCGGTCATGCGAACGGCCCACCAACTCATCGGCGCGGCCCTGCTGGCTTCCACGGTGGCGTTCGCGGTACGCCTCGGCCGACGGCCGGTCGGGGTCGGTCGGGGGGACAGGCGGCTGTCCGAATCGGTCGAAGTTCGCGACCGGGTGTCTACCGTTCCGGCCCCGGTTTCCTAAGACACTCGTAACACTACCGCGAAGAGCTTACCATGCCCGCGACCGCAACCCTATCGAGCCCTCGAACCGTCGGCCCGCACATGAGCGAGGTCCGCTCACGGCTCGCCGACTACGTCGAACTGACAAAGCCGAAGATTGCCACGATGGCCCTCGTGACCGTGGCCGTCGGGTACTTCCTTGGTGCGGCCCCGTCTGCGGACCTCGCGCTTTTGTTGCACACACTCATCGGGGCGGGCCTCGTCGCGGCCGGTGGCAGTGCCTTGAATCACTGGCTCGAACGCCACGCCGATGCGCAGATGCACCGCACCTCGAACCGCCCGCTGCCCGGCGGGCGGATGCGGCCGGCCGAGGTCTTCTCGTTCGGCCTCACGCTCGCCGTCGTCGGCGTGGCTTACCTCTGGGTGGCCGTGCCACACTCCGCGGCCGCTGTTGCCGCTGCCGCGACCGGCTTCCTGTACGTCGTGGTCTACACGCCGTTGAAGCGAGTCACGGCCTGGAATACGGTGGTCGGGGCGATCCCCGGTGCGATGCCGCCAGTCATCGGCTGGTGTGCGGCCCGCGGCACGATCTCGGCCGACGCCGTCTGCCTGTTCGCGATTCTGTTCGTGTGGCAACTGCCGCACTTTTACAGCATCGCCTTCCTGCACCGCACCGACTACGCCCGCGGCGGCATGAAGATGCTGCCGTGCGTCGAACGCCCCGATGGCTTCTGGACCGGCATCGCGACGGTCGCCACCTGTGCCCTGCTGCTGGGCGTTGGCCTCACACCGTTCTTTTTCGGCTCGGCCCGCTGGTTGTTCCTGGTCGGGTCGGCTGCCCTCGGCATCTGGTTCCTCGCCCGCACCGTCCGCTTCGCGAAGCTCCGCACCGACCGCACCGCCCGCACGGTGCTGCGAGGGTCGCTCGTGTACCTGGTCGGCGTGATGGCGCTGCTTGTCGTCGATTGGATGCTCCCGCATTACCTGGGCTGATTCATGCCGATTCAACTCGTCGTCTTCGACTGGGCCGGCACGCTCATCGACTACGGCTCGTTTGCCCCCGTCCACGCGTTCCAAAAGGCGTTCGCCACGAAAGGCATTCCCGTGACCACGGCCGAGACCCGTCGGCCGATGGGGCTGCACAAGAAAGATCACATTCGCGAAATGCTCAAGGCGATGGCCCGGCCGTGGACCGAGGCCGACGTCGAGGAACTGTATCAGATCGTCACACCGTTGCAATTGGCCAAGGCGAAGGAATGCGCGAAGCTTATTCCCGGCGTGCCCGCCGTGGCCCGCGACCTGCGTGCCCGAGGCTTGAAGATCGGCACCACGACCGGCTACTTCCACGCGGCCCTGGCCGTATGCTTGGCGGCCGCGAAGGAGCAGGGGTTTGAACCGGACGCGGCCGTGTGTGCCGACGACGTGCCGAACGGTCGCCCGGCCCCGTGGATGATGTTCCGACTCATGGAGCAGTTGAACGTCTACCCGCCGCGGGCGGTGCTCAAGGTCGGCGACACACCGATCGACATGGCCGAGGCGAGAAGTGCCGGGGCGTGGGCGGTCGGCGTGGTGGACAGCAGCAACGAGATGGGGCTGACCGAAACCGAATTCGCAGCCCTGGACCCCGACGACCGCGACCGGCGACGGGCGGCCGTCCGCGATGTACTCCTCGAAGCGGGGGCCGACGCCACCATCGACACGCTGGCCGAACTGCCAGAGGCAATCGCGGCCTTCGAGGCGATGTGCTAAGGCGCCGACTGACAGGCGAGGTTCGCACTCCTGATTGGAAATGCCTTTCTCGCCCTTTCAGGCCCTGTCAGGCCGGAAAGGCATTCCCGGGTTACACCCGCGTTGTGATGAAGCCGCGAAGCAGGCCGCCGTGCTTGGCGACTTGCGAGCGGAGGGTGTTGAACACCGGGCGGTCCATCTCGGCTTGCCGCGTCACCAGATACACGCCGTCGTAGGCGGGGCTGGTCCCGTCGCGGTGGGGGCGTTCGCCCCATACGCCACCGTCGATCAGAATCCAGTCAAACCACTGCCGTAGTTGTGCGACGAGCTTTGGGAAGTCGGTCGACATCAGCGGCAACGTGTCGGCCGTCGCGCGGCCCGCGCCGAGGACTTGCAGCTTCGCCACCGGCGTCGGTTGCAGCACCCACGCCACCGGCATCGACTGATTCAGCACTTCTGCCAAGCCCGGCACGTCGGACAGGCCCATCTTCTGCGCGGCCCCCGGCCGGTCGAAGTCGGCATCGATCACCAGCACCCGTGTGTGTGGTTCCTTCGCCAGCGTCACAGCGAGGTTCAGCAGCACCGTCGTGGTGCCGTTATCGCTCGCGGCCGACGTGAACAGGATCGCCTTCGAGGCGTGCTCGGTGCCGACCTGTTGGCGCAGGTCGCCGACCAGCCCACGGTACTCGTGGCTGACGGCGTGGTCGGCGTGGTGGAACGCGACCACCGAGGGGTGAACTGTGGGCACCGCCGGGGCGACGGGCTTCGGCGCGATGCCGTGAATCTTCGCAGAGACGTAACGGTCTTCGACGACGGCCGCCCGCGTCGGCAGCACGACCGGCTTGGGCAGTTCGAGAACGACGTTCTTCGGTTCGGCCGTCACGCGGTTCGGCAGTTTCGGCAGGCCGTGGAAGATGGGTTGCGGGCCGCCGACTTCGATGTACGGCGCGGCCCCGCTGACGAACGCTTCGCCGTCGGGTGCGGTCGCTGCAATGCCGGGATAGTCGAGGCTGCCTTCGGTGATAATGCGAAACATGCGGCCCATGAGCGAATTCCTTTCCGAGGTCGCGAACACTTCCCCTTGCAGTCGCCGCAGATTACGCGGCCCGCCGTGGGCGTGCCTTTTGTTTCGGCGACTTGGTCGTCGCGGGTTCACGATCTTCCCCCTGTTCGCCCTCGGCCCGGCTCCGCGACCTTGCGGCCCCTGCCGGGTATGCCGGTTGCGCCGGTTCATCGACTTCGGCGATCGTGATACCCATTTGTGCCAACGCCTCGAAAGCGACTTCGACATCCACCGAGTCTTGCCCGGCATCCAAAGCCAAATTGAATCCCGTCGTGGCCAACTGATTCAACACCCGCGGCAACCCGCCGCCGTGTCGGGCGAACAGGTGCAGAGCCTCGTCGGTCATGACCTCGTCCGGCGTGCGGCTGCATTCTTCTAACTGCGTCCGCAGGAACGTGAGCGATTCGCTTTCCGTCAGCGGTTCGACCCGCACACGACAGCGGACCCGTTGAGCGAGCGATTCCGCGCGGCCGAGACGGTCGCGCAACTCGGCCGGGGCGACCAGCACCGTGAAGACCGCCTTTGTGCCGCGGGCGTCCCAGTTATCGAGCAGGCGAATTTCTTCCAGCACATCGGCTGGCAGATGGTGGGCTTCGTCGAGCACGAGCACGGCCCGCTGCTTGTCCGCGACCGACTTCAACAGGAAGTCCGTCACGGCCAGCCGAAGTTCGTTCTCGCTCAACCCCTGATACGGCTGACCGAGGTCGAAGAGGATTGCCTGGTGCAGGTCCGCGACCGTCGCGAAGCGGGCGGACGGCACATAGATCGGCACGACCGCGCTGCCGAGTGATTCGAGGAAGCGCAACGCGAGCAGCGACTTCCCGGTGCCCGCCGTGCCGTCGAGGAGCGCGATGCCATCGCCACCCGTGAACGCGGCCCGCAGAGCCGCGAGGTGGGTATCGTGGGCCGGCAGGGGCACGAAGAGTTCCAGGGTCGGCGACGGGCGGAAGGGTCGACGCTCAAGCCCCATGCGAGCCAGATTCATGGCCGACCTTTTTCACGAAGCGGAGTGTTCAGGCAGCGCGACTCTCCTGGTATCGTCCGCACACACCGCACAACTTGAAGCCGATGCTGGGGGAAGAAATCGCGATCGTGAGAAAGGATTAAATTTCCGCGCGAGCGAGACCGAATGGCATTCGATTTTGACTTGCGGCAAGCCGGTCATCTTCGGTATACCTTCACCTCACCAACGGTCGCACTTGGCCGCCGGTGGTAAGGGGCTGCATGGAGGCGGCAACATGAGCAAGATGCTCTCCCTGTCTTTCCACGCGTGGACTCATGCGCGGCAGGCGATCACGGATGGTCGGTCTGCCGATGCTCTTCGCTGGCTAGCACAGGTTACGACGACGGCAGAACTCGCGAGCGAAGACCTGGCTGAGGCGCACCGCCTTATGGCCGGACTGCTCTTAAACAAAATGCGGTTCGCGAAGGCCCGCAAACATCTGCGGGCCGCGGAAGGGTTGGAACCCGACCACGCCGGCACGCACTTCCAACTCGGCCTCGCCTTCGAGGGCGACCCCTACGGTAGCGATCGTCGGGCCGCGGCGGCCTTCCGGCGGGCGACGAAGCTCGACCCGAATCACGCCCTGGCGTGGGCGCACCTCGCACGGGCGGCTGTTCGCATTCACCGCGATTCGCTGGCGAAGGCCGCCATCGGCCGGGCGACGAAAATGGCCCCGACCGATGCCCGTGTACTGTCGCTGATCGTCGAAACGCTCCGCGAATCGGGCCGACTGAGGGCCGCGTTGCGAATCGTGACAAACGCCCGCTTCCTGGCCCCGCACAATGCCGACGTGCTGGCCGTGTGGAACCGCGTGCGGTTCGAGATGGCCCGCGCGGCTCAGCACGCGAAGCGAATGCCGAAGATGACGACCAGCCCGCACGTGCTGCCGTTCGTGCGCATCGTGGACGCGACCGGACACAAGCGAATCGTCCGCCGCGACGCGGGGGCGGCGAACGCCGGCCCGCACGTCATGCGGATGCGACGGGATTAATG
>JBBQCQ010000340.1:0-5282 GCA_038318835.1 Gemmatales bacterium
CCCGAATCGGCCGCTCCCCGACGAAGACGTGACGAGCCGCTTGCCGTCCGGCGTGCGGGCGATGTACCCCTGACTCAGCGGCGACTGCCCCGGCACATCCAGGGCCGCCGCCTGGGCCGGCTGTTGGATCGCCCACAGGGCATACGTGGTGCCGCCGATCGGGATGACCGACGCGAGCAGACTGTCCGACGACAGCGGCACGAAGTCGAAGGCCGTGCCCGCGGCCACCTGATCGGTCCGCTCGACGAACCAGCGGTTCAGGTCCACCGTCACGATGTTCGTGGACTTCGTGTGCTGCGGTGCGCCGGCCGCGTTCAGCGGCACCTCGGCCGCGAACAGCTTCGAGCCGTCGGCCGACAGGCGGGTCCGCCACACCGGCTCCGGCAACTCAATCGGGCCGCCCAGGGGTTTGCCCGTCATCGCGTCGGCCCGCGTCAGTCGCACGCGGAATGGCTTCGCCACCGTCGTGCCTTTCGCGAGGCCGAGGTAATAGATCGTGCCGCCATCCGGCGAGATTTCCAGGCCGGCCAGTCGCGTGTTCGCCGGTTGGGCCAGCGTGGCGAGGGGCTTCAGTTCTTCCCGCTGCGCGGTCTTTTCGTCGAAGATCGGCGACAGATCGAATATCTGTACGTCGCCGATTACTACCGACCGCTCCCCCTCGACGTACCCATCGGTGCGGGCCATCGTCGTGATGGCCAGACGATTCGACTTGTCGCTGCCGACGGCGAACGTGCCGGCGAACGGCAGCAGGTACGTGTTCTTCAGCTTGAAGCCGGGGTACTCGTAGCGGCGGAGTTCGCCGAGCGAGCGACTACCGGGGCGGAGGGCGACGGTGTACGCCTCCTTGCGGTCGGGGAACACGACGGCCGCGAGGAACGGGTCGATCCGCCCGGCGAGTTTCAGCGAATCGAGGCCGGCCGGTGGCACGCCGCCGAGGTTGGGCATCTGCCCGAAGCCGGGTGGTAACGGGTTGCCCCGTGGGTTGTTCCGCGGCCGTAGGGCCGGATCGACCGGGGCCGGCGTGGTCGGGTCGAAGGTGATCGAGACGGAGTCGAAGTACGTCTTCTTCGCCTCTTCGATGCTCGCCTTGTCGCCGAACGCCTCCCAGCCGATGAACTTGAACACGAACACGCGGCAGCCGACCTGCACCAGCCGGCTCGTCGTCACCCACCCGCCGCCGTCCACGTACTCCAGGCCGTCCTTGTCGGCGACTTTGCACGCCGTCACCCGATCGACTGGGCCGTGTTCGGCGACGATCTTCTTCAGGTCCGGTTTCATCCCCTGCGGGATGTCGGCGACGATCACTTCCATCTTGGCCGCTGGCGGGCCGTTCGTCCGCACCCCCTTGCCGCGAGCGTGGTACAGCAGGAACGCATCGTCCTGCATCCGCACCACCTGGAGTGGGATCTCCTGGGCGGCCGCCCCGAGCTTCACCTTGAACCCGTCGCCGGCGTACTCGGCCCAGTCGAGTTTCACCTGTCGGCCGGGGAACGCGGCCGGCGGCGGCACGTTCGGCATGTTCGGGAAATTCTGGAACGGATTGAAGTCGCCGTTCGGGTTGAACCCGCGGTTCGGTTGCGGGTTAGCGTCGGGATTCGGCAGGTTGAACGGAATGCCGCCGTTCACGGGCACGCCGTTCGGCCGTTCGGCGATCTGCGGGGGCAACTCGGCGGAACGGGAAGACCTCGACAGGTAGTACCCGCCCGCGCACAGGCCGACGAAGAGCAAAATGCCACCGAGAATGACCGCGATCATCTGGCCGTTCTTCGCGTTCCCCTCGCGCCGGCGAGGGCGGTCGTCATCGTCGTCATCGTCGTCATCATCCCGATGGCGGCGACGAGGCGGCGAACGCGAATCATCATTCCGCCGGCGGGCCGGCTTCGATTCTTTCTCGGCGACTTCGCCCTGCACGATGAGCGGCCCCGCGGCAGGCTGCACCGGCGGCACCGGCTCCGCATCGACGATGACGGGCACGACCACTGGCACGACCACCGGCATGGGCTTCGGTTGAATCGAGGGAATCGCCGGTTCGGCCGCCTTCGGCTTCAGAGCCGCGACAGGCAGAGCGGCGGCGGGTGCGGTGGGTGGGCTGGCGAGTTTCGCCCCGGCCTTCTGGATCAGCCCTTCCAACTTCGCCATGCCGGCGGCGGGCTTGGCGACGGGCACGACCGCCGAGGGCCGGGCGGGCTTCGCCGGCAGCAGTTGGGCGACAGGGATCGCGGGCAGAGGCTTCGCCGGCAGGGGCTTCGCACTGAGGGTGACTTCGGTCCAGCAGATGCCGCAGCGGATGTTGGCTTCGGCGTGACCCCGCGGCACGGCGATCGGGGCGCGGCACCCCGTGCAGGTGACGGTATCGGGCATGAGAACCTCACGACGGCGGACGCGGTCGAATCGTTTGGTCTTTCAGTGTAACGAGGGAAGGGGGGCGAGTAAATGATTCGCCTCGCCCCGAAACTGCTTACTTCTTCTTCGCCGGCAGGTACTCGGCCGCGAACGTGGCGATCGCGTTGGCCAGATCGGTCGCGAAGGTGTCGATGTTCGCCTTCATGCGCACCCGCGCACCGAGTTCGAGCTGGATCGCGTCCACGCTGCCGTCGCCCTTGCTGCCGTAGGTGCTGACGATGTACCCGCCCGTGAAGGCCGGATGCTCCTTGTCGGTCGTGTCGTTGGCCGGGGCGATCGTGTATCCGCCGTGGGCGAGTTGGCCGAGCATGCTCTTGCTGCCGGTCAGGGCCGACTTGCCGAAGCGGTCGGTGAGGTGCCTGATGGTCTTGCCGTCGTTGGTGCCGCGGTAGATCGTTGCCGCATCGGCCCCGTGGCCGTGCAGGTCGATCAGCAACCCACGGCCCCAGTCTTTCTGCACCGCTGTCCGCGATTTCGCCAGGAAGGCGTGGTACGCCTCGTAGTACGGCTTGGCCGCGTCGTCCTCGACGCCGTCGGCCAGCGGGCGGTTCATGTCGGCGTACTTCCGCTCGAAGTGGGCGATCACGCCGTAGGGCTTCGCCTTCAGCTTCTTTTCGAGGGCGGCGAGCACTTTCTTCGCGAGTTCGTCGGTGTTGGTGTCGTTGACGGTGACGAACTTGCCCACGCCCTTGCCCTTCCGCACCGGGCAGTTCGGGATCGGCTTCCGCCCGCCGTGCGGCGCAGACACGATAATCGGCAGGTCGCCGGCTTGGGTCGTCAGCATGTCGGCGGGAATCTTCGGCTTCTCGTCGGCGGCGAGCAACGGCACGACGAGGACGAACAGGCACAGGACCAGATAGCGGGACATGATGCGGCCCCCGGTACTGCCCCTGATGATGAGCATTCGCCGCGGGAAGTCAACTTAATATTTTCTTCAGAAGTTCGTACATCGCCTCCGCGGAGTCCTCCTCCGGCTTCAACCGCAGGTAGCAACTCTTCTCGTCCACGGCCTTGAACCGGCCACTCGACCGCTTCGACAACTCGTCGGCCTTCGCCCGACTCTTGTAGCCGAACACCAGGTCGCGACCGTTGCGGTTCACGCTGGAAATCTGCCAGCGGACGCAGTGCAGGCGAATCTCGGTCGTGCGGAGCAGCCACTCGGTTTCCGGCGGCGGCGGGCCGTAGCGGTCGGCGAGTTCGCTCTTGAAGTCGGCGAGTTGCTTCACCTCGCGCAATCGCGAGAGGCGGCGGTAGACCTCGATGCGCAGCTTCTGCCCCGGCACGTAGTCGCGCGGCAGGAAGGCCGGCCACGGCAGGTCGATGTGAACTTCCACCGGCACCTTCGGCGGCAGGTTCTTCAGTTGCCGCACGGCGTTCTCCAGCAGCGTGCAGTACATCTCGTAGCCGAGGGCGGCGATGTGCCCGCTCTGCTCGGTGCCGAGGATGTTGCCGGCCCCGCGAATCTCCAGGTCTCGCATCGAAATCTTGAACCCGGCCCCGAGTTCGGTGAACTCCTCAATCGCCTTCAGCCGCTTCTGGGCGTTCGGCGTCACCAGCTTGATCGGGTTTACGATCAGGTACGCGTACGCCCGGTTCTTCTGCCGCCCGACGCGGCCGCGGAGCTGGTGCAAGTCGGCGAGGCCGTACATGTCGGCGTCGTCGATCACCATCGTGTTGGCGTTCGGGATGTCGAGCCCACTCTCGATGATCGTCGTCGCCACCAGGATGTCCGCCTCCTTGCGCACGAATTTCACCATCGCCGATTCGAGCTCGTCGGCGCCCATCTGCCCGTGGCCGACGACGATCTTGGCTTCGGGAACGAGCGCCTGCACCTTCGCGGCGACCTCGTGAATGTCGAAGACGCGGTTGTGGACGAAGTACACCTGCCCGCCGCGCGTCATCTCGCGGAGGATGGCGTGGCGCAGGAGCTGGTCGTCCCAGCGGATGATGCGCGTCTCGACCGGCTGGCGCTCGGGCGGCGGCGTTTCCAGGTTCGAGATTTCGCGGATGCCGAGCAGCGCGGAATGCAGCGTCCGCGGGATCGGCGTGGCGGTCATGGTGAGGACGTGGACGGTCGCCCGCAGCCGCTTCAACCGCTCCTTGTGCTCGACGCCGAAGCGCTGCTCCTCGTCGATGACGACGAGCCCCAGGTCTTTGAACTTCACGTCCTTCGACAGGAGCCGGTGGGTGCCGATCACCACGTCGATCTCGCCGGCCGCGAGCCGCTTCAGCACGTCCTTCGTGGAGCCGTGCGACTTGAAGCGGTTGACGACGCCGACGGCGAACGGGTACTCGGCGAAGCGCTGCGTGAACGTGCGGTAGTGCTGCTCGGCGAGCACCGTCGTCGGCACCAGGATCGCCACCTGCTTGCCGCCGTCTACGGCCTTGAACGCGGCGCGGATGGCGACTTCCGTCTTGCCGTAGCCCACGTCGCCGCAGATGAGGCGGTCCATCGGTTTCGGCTTCGTCAGGTCGCCTTTCGTCTCCTGAATGGCGGCGAGCTGGTCGGGCGTTTCCTGGTACGGGAACGCCGCCTCGAACTCCTGCTGCCATTCGGAGTCGGGCGGCAGCGCCTCGCCGGTCACGGCCTGGCGGACGGCCTGGAGCTGGATCATGTCCGCCGCCATGTCGCGCACGGCCTCGCTCACGCGTTCCTTCTTCCGCCCCCACGCCGTGCCGCCGAGCTTCGACAGTTCCGGTTCCGTCGCCAGCCCGCCGACGTATTTCTGAACCAAATCGATCCGCGACGCCGGCACGTACAGCATCACGCTGTCGCGGAATTCGAGGATGAGGTTCTCTTCCTGAGCGTCGTCATTCGTCAGTCGTCCGTCGTCATTCGGTGGGCGGCCCGTACCATCCAACTCCCCGGAGGACGAATG
>JBBQCQ010000341.1:0-5256 GCA_038318835.1 Gemmatales bacterium
CGTACTGGGGGTGATGTTCGCGGTGGTATACCTGTTCGCCCCGCGGAGTGGTGTCCTCGCGGCGGCGGTTCGCCGGGTTCGCCAGTGGCGGGCCTTCCACGAGACGCTACTGACGGTCCACCTGCACCGACACGAAGGCACGCCAGCCGAGGCGGAAGAATCCCGCGTGGCCGGCCTGCACGAGCACTTGAACTGGACGCCGCGCCAGACGGCAGCCGTGGTGCGACGGGCGGTCGTAAAAGGACTGATGCAGCGAGAGGGCGAGTGCTGGAAACTGACCGCCATCGGACGGCAGCGGGCGGAATCGCTCATGCCTTGATGACTTTCCGTCCTGAAAAGCAGGTTCTCTCAGCTCAGGCCGAAGGCCTGGGTATCGCCGATACCAACGACCCGGCCCTAAGGGGGCCGTTCATTCCCGCGTGCCGAATTGAACGGCCCTTTCAGGGCCGGAATCGTGGATGTCGCCGAGACCCAGGTCTGCGATTTGCTCCGACCTGGACTAACAGAACCGACCTTTCAGGCCGGAAGACCGGGTCACACGACTACACAAACTCCGCCCGCACGCTGACGGCTTCGCCCGCGGAGAATTCGAGCGGAATTGCCCCTTCGATCAGACTCACATCATTCAGCGGCACGCCCATCAGGTCTACGAGTTTCGCCGTCAACGGGTCGCGGGCGAATCGCAGTTCCGCCGACCCCGCGAAGCCGGCCGTTTCCAGAAATCGTGCCATCACTGCCCGCCCTACTTCCGGTCGCAGGCTCGTCAGCACCAAACTCGGCAGATCGACCGCCCCCAGCCAGCCGGATTCACCGATGTGCGGCGGACCCTTCTCGGTTTCTACCATCGGTGTCGGCGCGACCCATCCGAGGGCCGTTTGCATAGGATACTCGCGGTCGGTGGCGATGAGCAGATCGAAACTCGTAGCCGTCTCGCCTTCCGGGATTAGCACCACGTCCATCATTCGATTGCCGTGCCGCTGGAGGAACGGCAGGCCGCCCGTGAACAGGAACGTGCGCTCGCCACCGAGGCGGAATTCGAGGTAGTCCGGCGACACCGGGCGGGCGTGGGTGCTCTGGCCGTTCGCTCCGTTTGTGCCGCGGAAGGTGGCCGTGCGGTCGTCCCGCCAGCCGAACCGTGCCCCGTAGTAGGCGTGCCACGGGTAGCCGGTGGGGCGGTGCCGCGGGGTGAGGTCGATCCGCATTTCCAGCACCGGCCGGCCGAGCCACGCCCGGACGCGCTGGCGGAAGTCGGCGAGCGGTTCGCCGTGTTCATTCTCGATGCGGCCCTCACTCGTCACTTCGCCGAGGGCTGTGCCGGCGTGCGTGATCGTGACGCTGGTCGCGACCATCTTGCTGCCGGGGTTGAACACGAGCATCTGACCGAGGCGGTTGATTCGCGTCTTCGTATCGCGGAAAGCTCGCAGGCCACCGGTGGCCGGATCGAGTTCCGCCTCGAAGAATTCGTTCCGCACGACCGTGCCCTCGGCCGTTTTGATCCGCGGCTTCGGCAGCGCGGTCTTCGCCGAGCCGCGGGGTATCCAGGCGAAGCCGAGGCCGGGAATTTCGACCACCACGCGGGCCACGCCATCGGCGAACTCGCTCGCCTTCACCGCCCCCTCGACCGGAATCGGACCGGACTGGTTCGGCAGTTCCGCGATCACCCGCCGGGCGAACCCGCACGAGTTGAACAGTACGAACCCCGGCCGATTCTCGACGGCCCGCACTTGCACACGGTCGGCGAGTTGCTTCGCGAACGCCGTTTCTAGCGGGTCGAGTTTCTGCGAGAATTCGTCCGGCGTGTCGGCCGGGCCGAGGTCCGGGCCGCGCGTCTCGATAGCGTCTTCCAGTTCGGTCAACTGTCGCAGGCGTTCGTCCTCTTCGGGCGTCTCAGGCGTGAGCGTGCGGTGCAGGGCTGCGAGTGCGAACGCCGAGTCGATGCGTCGCCGCAACCGCAGGTGCTTCGCGAAGCCGCTGACGGCATCGGGCCGGTGGTGGTTCGTCACGCGGTCGTCGAGATAGTCGGCGAAGAACTCGTCGGCCGTCGCCGCACCGGTGTAGTCGCCGGCATGTGTCTCGCTGAAGTACCCGCTCATCGACACGGCCGTGCCGAACACCGGGGCGAGGTCGCCGAGGGCGAGGTAGTCGGCGTACCCGACGGCCGCGGCCTTCTTGTGCAACAGTGTGAGCGTCGGTGTGGAGTCGTGCGAAATGGCCTGATGGAGCAAGTACGCGAAGTTGAAGAACGTCTGCGACTCGTGGGCCGGGTGCGGTTCGCGGGTGAACACGTCCACCGTCTTGCCGTCTGGCCCCGGCCAGCTCACGACGGCGGAATAGCGGCTCGGAATCAGACCGCCATCGAAGCTCACGACGATGCCGTGGCGATAGCCGAACTGCTGCCACCACGACGGCGACTGCGGGGCGAACGCCGACGTGCGACGGGCGAAGACTGCCGGCTCCTGGCCGAGGAGTTTCTTCATGCGGGTGCGGCCGGTGCGGAGGTTCCACCACTGCGATTCCACCGGCAGCAGGGCGTCGTCACGTTCGCGGTACGCCCCGACGCACACCTCGGCGGACGCCGGCAGGTCGGTCGGCGTGCGGGCCTTCAGTTCCGCAAACCGCTCCGGGTGCTCGCTCGCCAGGCGTTCTAGCGTCTCGGCACTCGCGATAACAGTCACGGGGCTATTGCTGGCGAGGGCTGCCGGCCACGTTCCGCCGAGGTCGGCCGGGTCGGGCATCACCCATTCCAGCAGGTGGACGTTGCCGCTGTACGCCCCCTCGCGGGCCACCTTCAACTTCTCGGCCGCGGCCACCAGGTGTTGTCGGGCTTCTCGCGGCTCGGCGATTTTTTCAAGCGCCGTCCGCACGTCTGCCCAGAAGCCGGCGGCGTCGAGCAGCTTGTCGTGGCTCATCGCGTCGAACAGCGTGTCGATCATCAAGTAACCGTATCCGAGGCCGGCGAACAGTCGCACGAGTTCCGCGTCGGCGTCCCGCCATTCGCCCGACTCCTGGCACGCTTCCCGCAGGTTCGCGTAAGTTTCCTCGCGGCTCGCCGTGGCGGTGAAGCAGACCGCCTTCGCGTCCCGCACTCGCTGCCGCCAGTCGTCGGCCTGGTAAACCGTCGGCCCCTCGGGCATCGCGAACACGAAGCCCTCGCCGGGCGTGTCGTGGTCGTACACCGAGGCCGGTTGCGGCGGGCCGGCGATGACTCCGAGAACGGCCGGGTGCCACAAGGCGACGTAGCCGTTCAGCCACGCGGCCGTCTCGGCGGTGTTCAGCGTGACCGCGTAAGAGGTCGGCGGGCGGTACGGGGAGAGCAGGAAGGCGTGCCGGTCGGTCATGGCGTTTCGATGGTCGGTACGGGTGTTTCGGTTATAGTACACGTGTTGTATCAGGAGGACTCCCGTGGCCCGCAAGAGATCGCCCGCGACCCCGCCCGTGCCGAACCCGCGCGACGCAGATGCGGCCCTGAAACGGGGCGACTTCGCGAAGGCTGTCGACATCGCTCGCGTCCTCGCGGAACTGACGCCGACGGACGAACGCCGCGACCACTACGCGAACGTCCTGGCCACTGCGTATCAGGGGTACTCGCGGCTCGGCAAGGCGAAGCTCATCGCCGAAACGCTGAAGGCGGCGGAAGACTTGGCGAAGCGGCACCCGGCCGCGGCCGAGGGCATGGCGGTGCTGTTCGCGAAGTCCGGGGAGTTCGGCAAAGCAATTTCGCTCGCGGCGACGCCACGGGTGCGGCGGCACATCGCCGACACCTGCCTCCGCTGCAATCGGGCCGAGGGTGCCCCGCCCGAAGTCCTGGCCGATTGGCTGAAGGTGCAAGCGGCCATCCGTCACTACGAGGCCGGGCAGGACGACGCGATGAAAGAGGCGATCCAGGGCATCGGCCTCACGTCGCCGTTCCTCGAATGGAAGCTTTTCTTCCGCGGTCTGTCGGCCTTCGCGACTGGCGATTCGCCCCGGGCCGTCGAGAACTGGCAGCGGCTCTCGCCCGAATACCTGCCCGCACAACTCGCCGCCGCCCCACGGGCCACGATCGACGCCGCTTTCTTAAAAGCTCAGACCCCGGACGCGGTCGCGAACCTGCGGCAGCAAGCGGAAACCCTTGTCGCGGGCGAACTCATCGCCGGCCTCCGGGCCATTCAAAAACTCACCGGCCGGGACCAGCGGCTTCAGCCCGTCTGGAAGGAAATCGATAAAGTCGCGCCGGCCCTGCGCACGGCCCACCCGACACTCTTTGCGAAGCTCGGCACCGTGCTCTACGAGGCGATCATCCGCCAGGGCGAACCGGCCGACCTGAAGAAATACCGCACGATCTTCCCGCCGCCGGCCGACGACCCGGACTTCCATCGGTTGGAAGCGATGGCGTGCGAAGGTTCGCAAGTGCTGGATCAGGCCGTCGATCACTGGCAAAAGTACGAGGCGTGGCTGGCCAGCGGCGTGGCCGAGTGGCCGGCCGACGTGGCGACTCGCGCGCGGGCGGTCATCCTCCACCGCGTCGGCAATATCCTCGAAAACGCGGGCGGCTCGGCCGTGCCGAAGGAGTTCGAGCAAGTTTTCCGCTCCCTTTTCGACGCCCCGCTGCCGGCGAAGTTGAAGGGCAACCCGGACGACTTCTACCGCAAGAGCGCCGCCCTCGCCCCCGAGTGGCCGACGCCCGCCTACGACCTGTTCGACCGACAAGTGGACACGAAAGACCCCGCGGCCGCGGAACGAACGGCGCGACGGTTCCTGACGGGTCGCCCGCAGGACTTGCCGATGCTCGAACGACTGGGCCAACTCTTGCGTGGGCAGTTTCGCATGGCCGAGTCGCTCGACGTGTTCAAGCAGGCACTCGCGACAAACCCACTCGATAGCGGTCTGCGCGACAACGTCGGCCTGGCGTCTATTGCCACGCTCCGGCGACTGATGATCGATGACGATCTCGCCGCGTGCGAGCAACTCATTCGCGAAGCCGAGGAGACGACGGCGAAAGTCTTCCCGGCCGCGTTCGGTTCGTTGAAGGCCACGATCGCGCGGAAGGCGGGCCGCAACGGCGAGGCCGCGGATATCGAGGCGACCCTGTACATCGACCGCCTGCGGTCAGCGTGCGTGGCTTTAGACCTGTCGATCGACGGGCAACTCGCCAAGCTCAAACCGGCGCAGCGGAAAGCGGCCGACACGCGGCTGAAGGCGGCCTTCGCGAACCCCTCCCCGCACCCGAGCGAGGTCTTTTACCTCTACGGTTCGTGGAACATGTACAAGCGAGAG
>JBBQCQ010000342.1:0-5249 GCA_038318835.1 Gemmatales bacterium
AGAAGTCCTTGTCCTTCAGCGGCACGGTGGGCCGCACCAACGGGAATCGCGTCACGCCCGGCACCGGGAAGTTCGGGATGCGCGTCACGTCCAGGTTCGTGTCGATCTGGTCGCCCGGCCGCAGGGCACTGCTCAGGTACAGGAAGTTGTACCCGATGAACGCCCGGCAGTGCGGCGTAACCTGATAGCCGATGTTGAACCCGACCTCCGGCACGACCGCGAACTTGTTCTGCGTGTACGTGCCGATGTTCGCACCGGGGGCGGTGAGCAGCCCGCCGCTGGCCCGGCCGATGGCCCCCGTGTCGAAGGCGATTTGCTGGCCGCCATCGATGATCGCCTTCTGGTACACGGTGCCGAACGACGCCTTCGCGGTCAGGTTCGAGAACCAGCGGCCGCGGCGGAGTTCGCCCGCGAGGCCGACCGTTGCCCCGTAAAACTCGTTCTGTGTGCGGAAGCTATCGAACACCGACCCGGAGATGGCGTTCGGCACGCCAATCGAGGTGGGCGAATTCGGTGTGCGGCTGAACGATTCGGTCACACGCACGCTTTCGTCCAGGTCTAAAGCTCGGAAGCCGCCGAGCAGGTCGAGCCGCGAGCACGACGTTCCCGCAAGGCGGCGGCGGAGGAGGACATCGGCCCCCCAGAGGGTGATTTCCGAGTTCACCGTGGCCGAACCGACGGACAGCCCTGGCGAGGCCACCAGTTCCGAGAACGGAATGGACTGGTTCACGTTGAAGAACGGCCGGGCGAGCACCGGGAAGCTGTTACTGTTGGCGGCGAAACTGTTGCCGTTGCGACCGAGGAAGAAGAGGCTACCTTCCAGTCCCCACCGCTGGTCGCAGCCGAAGTACGTCCCGCCCGCAAACCGCCCGCCGCCCTGGAGCGTGTTACCGAACGATCCGTTGCCGAAGATGGTTCGCGTGTCGCCGGTTCCGGGGATGCCCGAGAACGCCGGGGAACTGGTGGTGAGCAGCGCCGGGTACTCGGCGCTCTTCGTGAACCACATGAGGTACTCGGCCGACATCCACCAGCGGTTCGCCTGGCCGGGGCCGTAAGGGGCCAGGATTTGGCCGTAGCCTGGGGCGTAGGCCACCGGGGCAGGGGCCGTCGGGTATCCGCCCCACGCCGGCGCGCCGGGGGCGTAACAGCCCTCGAACAGCGGCGCGTCGAGTTGCGGTTGCGGGTACGAGCCACCGCCGTAGTTGCCGGGCGGGTAGACGGTCGTCGGGTGCGGCGATTCCGGCATCACCGGGGCGGCCGGGCCGAGCGTGGCCCCAGGGTAGCCCGGCTGTGCGGGGTAGGGGTACGGCGTACCCGGCATGGGGTAGGGGGTGCCGGTTTGTGGCGGGCGGCCGCCGGGCACTTCCGTGATGCTCGGACCCTGGCCGAGAGGCTTCGGCATTCCCAACTGGCCCGGCATCGGCATCGGAATCGGCGTACCGGGCATGGGCGTCATCGGGGCCATCGGCATCGGCGACATCGGGTTGCCCATCGGGGGCAACGGCGGGCCGCCGACCTGGCCGCGGGCGCTCGGCGAGGGGTCGTCCGAAGCTCGCACCGCGACGATCCTAACCGGCGACCGCGAGGGCGTCGAGCCGGGCTGCTGAGCGGAAACGAGAGCGGGGGAAACGGCTAAGCCGAAGCCAAAACCCGTGGCCAGCAATCGGTGCATGGTGACGGTCCTCCTGACACTTCCCACGGAATACCTGATGCAAGGTTCGCGGCCGACGGTCGCGGCACGGCGGGAACAATCCTGTCCCCCACCTTCGCCGCCCGACCAACTTCGGCGCGAATCGTGTCAATCCTGTGGTTCGGCCATTCCGGGCTGTCTTCCCCAGTCCAACTTGTCAAAGAGCCAGTATCGCCCGAATCGGGTGGGTGTGGTGGAGATGGGCAAGTCGCGCAGTCGTCACAGTTTCGCAGGACTACGGGATCAAGAAAGAACGAACAACCCTGGGAAGCTACTCAAGTCGCAATTCCGTCCGATCCGATACCTGCTATAGCTCGCAGTTACACAGGTGGAGATGGGGGTACATCATGGCCACGCACTGGAACACGTACTTGCGGTTTCGCTCGATCATTCCGGCCACGATCATCGGGGCGGCCGCGTTCACAATCACCATGCAGCCGGCGATGGGCTTCTTCCCGCCGGTCCCCAACGGTGGCAACACGGTCGTAGAAGTGCCGCCGGTCACGCCGCCGGTGAGTCCGCCCACGATACCTCCGGTCATTCCCCCGACGGTGCCGCCGATCATTCCCCCGACGGTGCCGCCGCCGGTGATCCCGCCGGTGCCGCCGCCGCCGTTCGTGCCGCCGGTCGTTCCCCCGACTGTGCCGCCGCCGTGTACGTGCGTGCCGCCGGTCGTGCGACCGGTCGAGACGCCGGAACCTGCCACGCTCGTGATGGCTGGCCTTGGCCTCGCCGTGGCGGCCGTCGCCCGCCGTCGGAAGAAGAACGAAGACGAGGCGAAGGTTTAATTCACCCCGCCGACCGCGAACCGCGGCAGCGAATCGCGCACGGCGGACAGGTCGTTCACCACATCGATGGCCCGGCGGAACGGGTACTGCTTCAGCAGTCGTTCCAGCCGGGTCGTGCTTTTCCCGATGCCCACATAGGTCCGCCACTTCGACAGTCGCTTCAGCGGCAGCTTCGGCTGATCCGGGTCGAACTCCCACGGGTGGAAGTACAGCATCCCGACGGCCGGCGACGTGCGCCGCCGTAGTTGCGAGAGGCCCGCTCGCATGATGATCGGCGGGAACAGCCGGAAGTACCCGCCGCCCGCGACCGGCAGATTCTGCCCGAGCAGGCGATACGTGGCCGGCGGGAGTTCCAGGATGTCGCGTGTGCGGCCGACGGCGATGAACGGCGTCCGCGGTGCGTCCGGGATGCCGTAGCGGTCGTGCCGCACGGGGAAGATCGAGCTGTCGTAGGCGAGGCCGACCTCGGCCAGCACATCCACCGCCCACGCCGTCTGCCGCACGATGCTAAACGTCGGCGCGCGAAACCCGTACACGGGCTGCCCCGTCACCTGTTCGAGCTGGTCCTTGCTCGTTCGCACATCCGCGGCGAATTCTTCCGGCGTGAACCGATGGACTCGCCGGTGATCGTGGCTGTGTGTGCCCACTTCGTGGCCCGCCTCAGCGATGTCGCGGACGAGTTTCGGATGCGTCTCGGCGATCTGCCCGACGACGTAGAAGGTGGCCTTCACGTCCGCCACCGCGAGCACGTTCAGGATCATCCGCGTGCGGTCTTCCATCCGTTCCGCGTACACGGCCCGTTGCTCGGGCGAGCACGCAACCCCGGCGGCGGCCTCGATGCGGTGGTGTTCTTCCACGTCGAAGCTCAGGACATAGGAAGCCGGCGGCGACAGGGTCTTCATTCCAGCAGCATAGGTCGGAAAATCGGTTCGGCCCACCCGACCCGCTCCTTCAATCGATTCGTCTGCTACAATCGTCTATTCGACCGATTCGCACCCTGAAGCCGCACCGTCGGAGCCTCCCCTTGAAGCAAAAGAAGCGAAAATCGTCGCGCCGCCACATCAACACGAAGCGGCTGCTCGGCCTCATCGCCGGGGTCACCATGTTCGGCGGGGCCGCGTTCGGGGCCAACTACCTGCAGGTCCGCCGCAACGCCGACAAGATGCTCGATCAAGCCCGCGACGCCCGCGAGCAGGGGAACACCGCCGACGCCTTCGAGCTGTATCAGATTTACCTGAACTTCCAGCCGACGGACCTCACCGCGACGAGCGAGTACGCGAGCATTTTGGAGGAAGACCCGAACCCGAAGGCGAAGCGGTCGCTGATCGACCTGTACGAGCGGATGATGCTTGCCGCACCCGACCGGGCCAGCGAGCGGAAGAAACTGGTGAAGCTGTACATGACCTATCAGGTCTTCACGAGCGCCAAGCACCACCTCGCCTACCTGCTCGATCCCGCGACCGGGACGCCGGACGATGCCGAGTTGATCGAGAAATTGGCCTTCTGCGAGTTCCGCCTCGGCGATACGGCCGCGGGCCTGGGCCACCTGCGGAAGCTGATCGAAGACCGCAAGGCGTCGGCCGCGGTGTATCAGCGGGTGGCCGAGTACCTTCGCAAAGACGGACAGCAGGCCGCGCTCGAAGAGGCCGACCGCCTGATGGGCCAGATGGCGAAAGACCTGCCGAACGACCCAGCCGCCCGCGTGGCCTACATCAACTACCTCTACAGCAAGAACCAGCCGGCCGCCGCCCGCGAAGAGATTCTGAAGGCCGCGAAGGAGATCAAAGACGCCGAGAAGAACGTCGACTTCAGCTTGCTGCTCGCCGACCTGTTCACCCGCGACAAGCAGTACCCGTCGGCCCGCGAGGTGCTCGCGGCGGCTGTGGCTGTCAACCCCGACGACCCGCGTTTGCGCTCGGCCTACTACCAGGTGCTGGAGCGGCTCAACGACAAGTCGAAGGCCCAGGAACAACTGCGGAAGGCCGCCGAGGTGGCGGCGAACAACGACCCGATCACGATCGAACTGATCGACCTGATGATCGACAATCGCGAAGTCACCCTCGCCCGTCAGGAGGTGGACCGCAGGTATAAGGGGAAGGAAGCGTTCCGCCCGGTCTACGACTACCTGACCGGCCGGCTGGCTCTGTTCGATGGCAACTGGCCAGCGGCCGTGCCGCCTCTGACCCGGTGCCTGGAGTTCTTCGAGCGGTTCCCGCACCACTACGCGAAGGCGCAGGCGTGCCTCGGCCAGTGTTACGCGCTGGCAAACAACCCCGAACGAACGCTCGAAGCCTTCACGCGGGCCGTGATGGCCAACCCGTACCTCACAGCCGCCCAGATCGGCAAGGCCGAGGCGCTCGTGCGACTGCATCGCTACGCCGACGCCGAGAAGATTCTGCGCGACTACGCCGACGCCATGCCCGCCGCCCGCGTGATGCTCGTGAACGCCAAGTTCCGCGAACAACTCGCAAAGCCGCCCGCGAAGCGGTCGTGGGCCGCCTTCGACGCCAGCCTCGGCAGCCCGCCGCGGACCGTGAGTGTCGAGGTGCTGCGGGCACAGGCTCTCGCGGCTCAGGGCAAGGTCGACGACGGCGAGAAGCTGCTCCGCGAGTTGGCCACGCGAGCCACGGAGTCGCCGACGGTCCACGTCGCCCTCGCCGAGTTCGTCGCCCGCCGCGGCGAGCAGGACGCGAGGGAGGTTCTCGACGCCGGCGAGCACCTGATCGGCGACTAGGCCGCCTTCCACGCCGCCCGGGCGACGATCCTGGCCC
>JBBQCQ010000343.1:0-5244 GCA_038318835.1 Gemmatales bacterium
GACGCCGCCCTTCACGAAGCCCCACTGCGTGCTGAACAGCGTCAGTTCATTCAGGTACGGGAACACCGCCGACATCGGCACGTCGGTCGCCGTTCGCGTGCCGAGGAACGGCGGCTTCGGAATGTCGGGAGCTTTCGGCAAGTTCGGCGCACGCGGCGGCAGATCGACCGGCGGTCGCGACACCAGCGGCGCAGCCTCTTCCACCGGCTCAATGAGCGTCGATTGGGCACCCGCATCGACGTAGCCGACGGCCGCACTCGCCTTCGCCCGCTGCTTCTGGAAGACGATCTTGTCCATGATCCGCAGGCCGTCGAAGGCGTCTTCGCCGTAGTAGACGGTGCCCTTATAGATGCGGCTCAGGTCTTGCTCGACGAAGCGCCGGTTGAGGGCCGCGCCGCCGAGGATCACCGGCGGCTTTAGCCCGCGATCGTTGAGCGTGCCGAGGTCTTCCTTCATGATGACGGTCGATTTCACGAGCAGGCCACTCATGCCGATGGCGTCGGCGTCCTGCTTTTGGAACTCCGCGATCATAGCGTCCACCGGCTGCTTGATGCCGATGTTGAAGACCTTGTACCCGTTGTTCGTGAGGATGATATCCACGAGATTCTTGCCGATGTCGTGAACGTCCCCCTTCACGGTGGCGAGGACGATCTTCCCCTTCTCCTGGCCGTCGGCCTTCTCCATAAACGGTTCGAGGTACGCCACCGCCGCCTTCATGACCTCGGCCGATTGCAGCACGAACGGTAGTTGCATCTGGCCACTGCCGAACAGTTCGCCGACGACCTTCATGCCGCCGAGCAGAATCTTGTTGATGATGTCGATGGGCGAATACTTGCCGCGGGCCAGGTCCAGGTCGGCGATGAGCGACTCGCGACGGCCCTGGATGATCGCTTGCTTCAGCCGCTCCTCGACGCTCTCGCCGAGGGATTGGACTTCCTTCTTCACGCCCTTCTTCTCGGCGTAGTACTCGATCAGCATCTGCAACGGGTCTTCCACGCAGTTGCCGGCCGCGTCGAATTTTCGCTCGTCGAACAACAGTCGGCGGCAGAGTTCCTTCCCCTTCTCGTCGATACTCGCCAGCGGCATGATCTTGGCCGCGTGCAGGATGGCCGAGTCGAGGCCGTACTCCATGGCGTAGTGCAAGTAGACGGAGTTCAGCACTTGCCGCGTGTATGGGTTGAGGCCGAACGAGCAGTTCGACAGGCCGACGTGGGTGAGTGCTCCCGGCAACTGCTGCTTGATGAGCCGGATCGCCTCGAACGTGGCGATGGCGCTTTTGCGGGTCTGCTCCTGCCCGGTCGAGAGCGGAAAGACGAGCGGGTCGAACATGAGATCGGTCGGCGGGATGCCGTATTCGTCGACGACGATGTCGTAGATTCGCTTCGCGACTTGGTACTTCCACTCGGCGGTGTCGGCCTGCCCGACTTCGTCGATGGTCAGCGCGACGAGGCCGGCCCCGTACTTCTTCGCGAGGATCGTCTTTGGGTCGAGCGTCTTGCGGCCGTCTTCCAGGTTGATACTGTTGATGAGAGTCTTGCCGCTACATAGCTTGAGTGCCGCCTCGATGACCGGCAACTCGGTGCTGTCGAGCATCAGGGGTTTCGTCAGCACGGCGTTGTACCGCTTGATGACTTCCTTCATGTCCCGCACGCCGTCGCGGCCGACGTAATCGACGCACACGTCGAGCAGGTGAACGCCCTCGCGTTCCTGCTCTTGGGCCATCTCGACGAGGCCGTGCCAGTCTTCTTTTTCCAGCAGTTGCTTGAATTTCTTCGACCCGTTCGTGTTCGTCCGCTCGCCGACGAGCAGTGGCTTCTGATCGACGATCAGTTCCTGCGACGCTTGCAGACTCGACACCATCGGCAGGTAGGTCACGCTCCGCGGGGCCGGCTTCTTGCCGCCGACCCGCTTCACGACGGCGGCGAGGTGGTCGGCCGTCGTGCCGCAGCACCCGCCGATGATGTTCACACCGAAATCGTTGACGAACCGTTCGTGCCAGTCGGCGAGGCCTTCGGGGTCGAGGGGGAAGTACGTCTCGCCGTTGCGGTTCTCGGGCAGACCGGCATTCGGCAGTACGCTCAGCTTCTTCTTGCAGTGCCGGCTGAGGTGTTTGATGCCGTCGAGCATCAAGTCGGGGCCGACGCCGCAGTTCATGCCGATCACGTCGATCTCGTCGATCGGTTCCAGCGTCACGAGGCCGGTCGGGATGTCAGTTCCGGGGAGCATCTTCTGGCGGGCGTCGATGATCGTCAGTTGCACCATCAGCGGGATGCGAATGCCGAGGCGTTTCATCTCCTCGATGGCGGTGATCGCCACGCACTTCGCTTGCAGAATGTCGAAGCACGTCTCTATCAAGATGGCATCGACCCGCTCCTCGATCATGATGCGCAGTTGCGGTCGATACGCTTCGGCCATGCTGTCGAAGTCGATGTAAATGGCCGGGTCGGTTAGCGACGGCATCTTCGTGCCCGGGCCGACGCTACCGACGACGAACCGCGGCCGGTCCTTCGTGGCGAACTCGGCGGCCGCTTCCTTCGCCAAGCGAATGTTCTGGCGATTGATCTCGTCGAGCATCGGCAGCAGGTCGAATTCGCCCAGACCGATGGCGTTCGCGTTGAAGGTGTTCGTCTCGACCGCATCGCACCCGGCGGCGAAGTAGCCGCGGTGAATCTCCTTGATCCATTCCGGGTGCGTGTAAACGAGGGCGTCCGACAGGTTCATCAGCGACTTGCCGTTCGGCGCGTAGCCCCAGTCCTTGTCGGTAGGCTTGTACTTGTGCAGGCTGGTCCCCATGCCGCCGTCGAGGATCAGCACGCGATCATCGGTCAGGCGAAGGAAAGGGGATTCGTTCGACATGGTGAAGGTACTCCTAAACCCGGTGGGGATATTTTAGCGATTCCGTTCGGCAGCACCGGGTTCGCGTAAACAAAAAACCGTGGCCCCTCACATCATGCGAAGGGCCACGGTTTCAATTTGGAAACCTGTTGAGTGGCGAATCCGTGCCCAGGTTTCCGTCCAGGTCCGTCGGGGTGCCAGGTGCTGAGTGGGGAAGCGATTCGTACCACTCTGCTAGAACGTCAGAAATCGCCATCCGTGGCGTTTTGCCGGGAATCCATTCCCAGCCTGACGCGGAGACCCGTCGGGACCATGGCTTCGACAACACTCCCCGGAACGTCGCAACCGCGTTGCGAGTCAGCAGGGGTGATAGGTGCTAAAATCGAGAAATTGTTCGAACGTCGAACGGCTTTACGTGGGAACCGTGGAAGAAATTCGTGACGCCGTCTGTGGTCGGGAGAGGGAGATTCGAGACAACTGCGTTCGGGTCACTGGGCTGAACATGTGGGCTAATCCTCAGAACCAGAATCGTCGTTAGCTGGGGGCTAGATTACCCTGATCTCAGGATAAGTCAACATCAGCCCCAAACTACCCGGTGACACTCCGTTGGCACTGGTCTTTTGATCGATTCTACTGATTTTTTGGGGCGAATTGTAACAGTCGCGGGCGAGGGCGGGAAGTTGTCAAGGCATTCTCGGAACTGCCCGCGAGGGAATTTTTAGAGCCTTGAGCCGCCAGAATGTCTTGTCTGTTTCGGGTTTGCAACGGCGGGCGCGGAAAAAACGCGGGACGTGAAAAAAAGTCGTGTCTGAGTAGATTGCGAGGAAAAACGAAAAACCTCCACATGTGCCGTGTGAGTCGTGTTTGAGGAACCCGCTAAAGAAAATCGTGGGAGCCTCACACCCGTCTTTCGGATCCCACTACAGTCTTCCGCACGAAGCGGAAGGATGGGCTTGCGAGCCACGAGTGTATTTTAAAAAGGCTCCCGGAGCAGGTTCTTGTAGGGTCCCCAACAATTGCCGACTCATCACGAACACTGCAGAGGCATCAATATCCTAGACACGGCCTTCCGACCGGACAAGCCGGAACGATGGCAGTGGGCGATCGCGCCGGGAATGACGGCCGCACTCCGACCAAATTCGCCCCGTCTTGCCAGACCGGCCAAACTCCTGCCGCTCCGCGTTCCGATTCAACACGGGCGACCCTTTTCCCTGCCACGGACGGCGAACGAGGTAGATCATGGATTGGCCCTTCAGTCGGCGCGGCTTGTTTCAGGGTGCGGCCGTGGCGACCGGGCTGGCGTTGGCCTCTCGTGCGTCGGCGGCTCCGCTCGACCGCGTTCGACAGAAAAATCACCCCGGCTGGGTGATCGGACACTTAACTGGCGCGCAGGCCGTCGCCGAAACGCTGCTGGCCGAAGGGACCGGCTGCGTCTTCGGGATACCGGGGGCGCAAGAAAATGAACTCTGGGACGAACTGAAAGCCCGTAACGTCCACTACCAACTCGTAACGCACGAATACTCGGCCGCATGCATGGCCGACGGCTACGCTCGAGCGACCGGCAACCCCGGCGTGCTGTGCGTCGTTCCCGGCCCCGGCGTGACGAACGCCCTCACGGGATTGGGCGAAGCACTCCTCGATTCGATCCCGGTCGTAGCCATCGTCGGCGACGTGGGAAACGGCGAGAAGGCCCGGCCGTTCCAGGTGCATTCGCTGAACCAGGTCGATCTCCTGAAGCCCGTCTGCAAGGCGGTCTATTCCGTCTGCGATGTGAAGCAGATTCCGAACGCCATCCGCCAGGCATTCCAGATCGCGACGAGTGGCGAACCCGGCCCATCGGCGGTGGTGATCCCCTACAACTTGCTCATCGAAATGGCCGACTTCCGCTGTCCGCCGCTCGCCGAAGTCGGCGTGCCGTTCGACGATGCCGCATTCGCGAAGGCCGTCACGCTGCTCGCCGACAAGCGGCTACGTATAGGCATCTACGCCGGCCTCGGCTGCATGGACTTCAGTGCGTCACTCACGGCCGTCGCGGAACTTTTGCAAGCCCCGGTCGCCACGAGCGTATCGGGGAAGGGGGCCATCTCCGACTGCCACCCGCTCGGCGTCGGCTGGGGCTACGGCCCGCACGCCTCGGAAGTCGCCGAGATTGCCTTCGCCCGCGAGAAACTGCATCCGCTGAAGTCCGGCGTGGACGTACTGCTCGCGGTCGGCGTGAAGTTCAGCGAAGTGTCCACCGGCTACTATGGCAACCCGCGGCCCAAACACGTCATCCACGTGGACACGAACGCCAACAATCTCGGCAAGGCGATGCCCGCGGACATTTGTGTTCATGCTGACGCGGGCCTCTTCCTCGGCAAACTCCTGACGTGCGGCGATTCGCTCCGCCGGCCCACCGACGGACACCTG
>JBBQCQ010000344.1:0-5235 GCA_038318835.1 Gemmatales bacterium
TGGGCATGTCAGTGTATCCGAAGAAGATTTGGCCACAGATCAACACAGAAATGACAGATCAGAACCAAAACCAAATTATGATTTCATTTCCGATCTGTTTTCATCCGTGTTTCTCCGTGGCCGATACTCTCCCATTCTATCCCTTCAACTCTCCCCGCACCTTTTCCAGCAGGGCCTTCGTGGCCTTGATGCCGTCCGGCTCGCCGATCTTGCCGCCCTCGTACTCGATGCCGACGAAGCCGTGGTACTTGTGCTTGTTCACCACCAGGTCCATCATCTTGCGGTAGTCGGTGTGCGTCTCGTTGCCCTTGTCGTCGAAGTCGTGGGTCTTCGCGCTCACGCCCTTCGCGAACGGCATGAGTTCGTCCACGCCCTTGTAGCGGTCGTAGCTGGCGGGCTGGCCCTCGATCTTGCCGATGTTAAAGTTGCCGAAGTCGGGCAGCGTGCCGCAGTTCTTCCGGGCGACCAACTTCATCACGCCGGCCAGCCACTCGCCGTTGCTGGACAGCCCGCCGTGGTTCTCGACGATGACGTTCAGGCCGAGCTTGTCGCCCGCTTCGCTGAGCTTCGTCAGGCCGTCGGCAGCGAGTTTCTGCGTCTCCGCGAACCCCTTCTTCCAGTCACTGGCGGCGTTCACGCGGATGCTGTGACAGCCGAGAGCCTTCGCCCATTCCAGCCATCGTTGATGGTTCTCGACAGCCTTCGTTCGCTTCGCCTCGTCCGGGTCGCCGAGGTTGCCTTCGCCATCGCACATGATGAGCACGCTCGTCACGCCGTTGTCGTCGGCCACCGCCTTCAGGCTCTTCAGGTAGGCGTCGTCCTTCTTTTTGTCCTTGTAGAACTGATTGACATACTCGACGCCTTCGATGCCGTAGTCCTTCTTGGCGATCTCGGCGAACTTCAACGGGTCGAGCTTCTTGCCGAAGAACGCCTTGTTCAGCGACCACTGAGCGAGGGAAATCTTGAACAGTTCGTTCTTGGACTGGGCGAACGTGAACCGCGGGGCGGCGACCGCAACGGCACTCGCGCCGGCGACCTGAAGGAAGGAGCGACGGGAAAGCATGGGAGAAGTCTCCGAATGGAGTCGGTAGGGTGAGAGCAAGATGATTCTACGCACGGTCCGGAAACAAGGTAGTGGGGGCTGAGACCGATGCCTTTCGACGCGGGCTTTTTACGACTCCCCCGCAGGGGAGTGTCGAAACGAGACCTACCGGAATCGCAACAGCACCAACACAGCCGCGACGGACCCCTATTTGCGGAAGCCCGCCACGCGGTGGAACGTCAGGAAGTTCGCGTCGTGGGCACGATGAGCGGGCGTGCCGTCGGCTTCTTCGGAGGCCGTGCGGACGACGGCGATCAGGTCGTCGCCATCGAACTGCCAGTCGGCGTACTGATAGCCGTGGGCCGTCACGTCGGCGTTCTGAATCACCGTGCGGCCGACGGTCCACGTTCGCAGGTCGGGCGAGGAACACAGGGCCAGCGTGTTGCGGCGGCTCGCGGCGTTCGGCCCCTCGAACTCCTTCGGCACCGCGTTCGCCAGCGTCCAGTACTTCTTGCTCGTGGCGTCGTACCGGATGGTGAACTTCTTGCCACCGCCGGGGAAGTCGAGAAAGTCCTTCGCCGGGTCGAACGTGGCCGTCTTCCCGTCGGCCGAGATGCGAACCATCGCGGCCTTCTCCGGGTAGTTCGGCTGCTGCACGCGCAAGATGTCCACGACCTCGCCGGTCGGCGTGGCCACGGCGTTGCCTTCGAGCCAGCCGCCGAACTTCTTATCGAACCAGCCGTAATCGGCCGTCAGCTTGTTGGTGGTGGTCCAGCTCTTCGCGTTCAGTAGGTCGGCGTCCTCCGGGGCGGACATCACGAACGCGCGGAACTTGCGGTCCCAGCTCTTGCCGCCGTTGGTCGGGTTGGCTTCTTCCATCCCCCGCCAGAGTCGGCCGCCGTGAACCAGCACCGGCACCGGGGCACAGTGATACATGCCGTCGGCATGCAACAGGCCGGTCTTCGCGTCCTTCGGTTCGGTCCACGTCTTGCCGCCGTCGGTCGAGCGGCGAATGATGGCGAACCCGCGGGCCTTCGACACGCCCATGAGGTACAGCGCGTCGCGGTGGACGAACAGCGTGCCCCACCACTGGCCGACGATCTCGGTTCGCTTCGCCCACATCTGACCGCGGTCCGCCGAGGCGAACACGAGCGTGCGGTCGCCGTTGTCGCCGGCCATGAAAAGATCGTGTGACGCGACGTACTCGCCGTTCGGCAGCACCACGATCGACGGCGAGCCGACGTACTCCTTCGAGCTTGCGGGCGAGTGCGACACGACGACGCCCGGCGGCGGAGCGACGAGGGCGACGGCGGCGAGCAGGAGGTACATGGGGAAGCTCCGGTTCTTGGTTTTCGGCCCCGGCGGGGCCGCGGGGTGTAGCCACGGGTGGAGCGAGGTGCAACCCGTGGAACCGTCGGCGAAACTCTTCTGCCCCGGAGGGGCAGCGGAACATCGGACGCTCCTTCCGCCGCCCCTCCGGGGCGGAGCCTCTGCGCATGTCTTCCACGGGGTCGCTGCGCTCCACCCGTGGCTACACCCCGTCGCCCCTCCGGGGCGAAAGACCGTCGGAACTCCTTCGATTGAAGGAGCATTGTAGGGCGGATTGGACTGGCGACCCGCCCACCTCGCCCGGTACACTTCGCCCTTCACCCGAGGGCACGCGGTGGCGAGTCGGCGAACGAGATCGGGGCGAACCGTCGCGGCGGCGGTCGCGGCCTTCCTACTGGGGCAGGCTGCGCTCACGGCTGCGCTGGAAACGGTCCGCCCCGAGTGGCGCGACCCGGAGTTCGGCTGGCGGTTGAAGGCCGTGCGGAAGCTCACCGGCCGACCGCTCGTCCTCGCGTTCGGCAGTTCGCGCACGCAGATGGGCCTGTCGCCGCACCACCTCGGCGTCGATGGCCCCGTGGTCTACAACTTCGGCGAAGCGGGCAGCGGGCCGTTGCACCTGATGTTGAACCTTCGCCGCGTCCTCGATGCGGGCATCACGCCGGATGCGATACTCGTGGAAGTGATGCCGGCCGTGCTGAGCCATCCGGGGGCGGCCGAGAACTTCTTCCACGACCACGTCACCCGCCTGAGTGCAGCCGACCTCGGCCGACTGGAGCCGTACTGCGCCAATCCGGCCGTCCTCCGCCACCACTGGCTCGCCCACCGCGTGTCGCCGTGGCACTCGCAGCGGTTCCTCTTGCTCAGTCACTGGCAGCCGGGGCTGTTGCCGTGGCAATCGCGGGTGGACTTCCAGTGGCGGATGATGGACGACCGCGGCTGGCTGCCGTACCCGTTCGAGACGATCCCCCAGGACTACCGCGACCGGCAGACGGCCGACGTGGCCCGACAGTACGAGCACGTCCTGCGCGATTTCACGCTCGCCCCCCTGCCCGACCGGGCGCTCCGCGACTTGCTCGCGCTCTGCCAGGCACGGAACATCGCGGTCGCCCTGTACCGGATGCCGGAAGGCTCGATGTTCCGCCGGTGGGCGACGCCGGCCACGACCGCCACGATCGACGGCTACCTCGCCGAGCTGTCGGCGTCGGCCGGCGTGCCGGTGTTCGACGCGACGAGCTGGCTGCCCGACGACGCGTTCGCCGACGGCCACCACCCGTTGAAAAGTGGTGCGCGGCAGTTCAGCGAACGATTCGGCCGCGAGTGCCTGAACCCGTGGCTCACTTCTCGTAAATTGATGGGCGAGTGACCGCTTCGTTTGAGTGTTTCAAAAAACGGAACGTTTTTGATTCACCCTTCAACAGAATCTCCCATGAAACTCCCCAGTCTCCAGCGTGTCCGTCAGATCGCCCCGCAGCCGACCGTTGCAGACGTGCCGGCCGAGACTCGCCGGGCGTGGATCACCTCCAGGCTCGCGAAGCGGATCAAGCCCGGCATGAAGATCGCCGTCGCGTGCGGCAGTCGCGGCATCAAGAACTACCTCGCCATCGCGAAAGCCACCATCGACGCCCTGAAGGAACTCGGTGCGCAGCCGTTCGTCGTCGCCGCGATGGGGTCGCACGGCGGGGCCACGCCGCAAGGTCAGCGGGAGTTGCTCGCGGGCTACTTCATCGACGAGGCCCATCTCGGCGTGCCGGTCCTCACCGACATGGACGCCGTCAACGTCGGCACGAACTCGTGGAACCTGCCGGTCTGGTGGGACAAGAACGCCCTCGCGGCCGATGGTGTTGTCACCGTGTCGCGGGTTAAGCCGCACACCGACTTCCGCGGCACCTTCGAGAGCGGCATCCTGAAGATGCTGACCATCGGCCTCGGCAAACGGCACGGGGCCGATCAGGTTCATTCGTGGGGCGTTCGCGGCCTCGCCGAGATGATGCCCGAGTCGGCGAAGGTGCTGATGGCCAAGACGCCGTTCCTCGGTGGCCTCGCCATCGTCGAGAACACGAACGAGGAAACCGCGATCCTGAAGGTGATCGACAAGGACGATCTGTTCGAGCAAGAACCGCCGCTGCTCGTGCAGGCTCGCGAACTGATGGGGAAGATTCCGTTCGACCAACTCGACGTGCTGATCGTCGGCGAGTGCGGCAAGAACTACAGCGGAGCCGGCCTCGATCCGAACGTCGTCGGCCGGCTGCTGATCGAAGCTTCCCCCGAGATGGAACTCGCCGCGTCGAAGCCTCGCATCACGCGCATCGGCGTCCTCGATGTGTCGCCCGAGAGCCACGGCAACGCCACCGGCATCGGCATCGCCGACCTGGTCACGAACCGCAGTTTGTCGAACATCGACCAGAAGCCGTTCCGCATGAACAACCTGACGGCCCGCTTCCTGTGGCGGAGCAAGCTGCCGATCGGCTTCGACACCGACCGCGAGTGCATCGACGCCTGCGTGGAAACGTGCTGGAACCCGGAGGAAGCGAACCTGCGGGTGGCGGTGATCCCGAACACGCTGGAAGTGGCCGACCTGTGGGTGTCGCCGACGCTGATCGCGGAAGCAAAAGCGAACCCGCACCTGGATGTGATCGGCGACCCGCGCGACTGGCCGTTCGACGCGGCCGGCACGCTGAACCAGGAATCGCTCTTCCCGCACAGTGTGCGGGCACGCCGGACGCCGCACCGGTAGGAATTGATCGTGCAGGAAACGCTCACGCGATTCGGTGCCGACCCCGAACCGGTTGAACGCCTGGCGGCGCAAGCGGCCGCCGCCGAGGTGGTCCTCGGCATCCACGGCGTCTCGGTATCGGCGCGACCGA
>JBBQCQ010000345.1:0-5211 GCA_038318835.1 Gemmatales bacterium
ACCTCGACGACGACGAACCCGTCACCCCGCACGGCTTGCCCCCGACCCCGTCGCCGTCGCTGACACCGTCGGGCACCACGTCGCCGTCGCCGACCTCGCTGCCCATGATCCCGCCACCCCCGCCGATGGCCCCGCTGCCGCCGCCGGCCGCGGTCAACGTGCCCCCCCCATCTGCCGAGGCCGATGCCAAGAAGCCCGACGAGAAGAAGTAGCCATCCGACCTCGAACGCGAAAGCCCGCGGACTTCTGTCCGTGGGCTTTCTGTTTTTCGGCCACGGCGGGTCGTATCATTTCCGCACACCCGCATAGACGCCGCCCGCCATGATCGTGCTCATCGACAACTACGACTCGTTCACCTACAACCTCGTGCAGCGGTTCGGCGAACTCGATGCCCGCCTGCCCATGCGAGTCTTCCGTAACGACGAAATCACGCCGGAACAAGTCGCGGCCCTCGACCCGACGCACATCATTATTTCGCCCGGCCCGTGTACTCCGAAAGAGGCGGGTGTGTCGAACGAGGTCATGCGGGCGTTCGCCCCGAAGGTACCGATCCTCGGCGTCTGCCTCGGCCATCAGTGCATCGGGTTCAACTACGGTGGCGAGGTCATTCGCAACGAACGGATCATGCACGGCAAGGTGTCACCGATCCATCACGACAACAAGGGCGTGTTCGCGGAGCTATCGAACCCGTTCGCCGCAACGCGGTATCATTCGCTGGTCATCAGGCGGGAGACCTGGACGAACCCCGATTTTGAAATCTCGGCGTGGACCACCGAAGGCGAGATCATGGGCGTGCGGCACAAGGTGTGGCCGTTGCACGGGGTGCAATTCCACCCGGAGAGTTTCCTGACGGTGGAAGGGCCGACGCTGTTAAAGAACTTCCTCGCTCTGGCCCCGGTGCGGTACGAAAAGTAGGTCGGCCGAGCCGAGGCCGACCACGAGCGAGTGCCATGGGAGAGATTGCCATATCAATGTCGAGCCGAGCACCGCGTGCGTGCCGGGTGAGTGGCAACGCAATTCACCCGCACGCTCGCGGTGCTCGGCTCGACATTGTATTTTCAAGAAGTGGTTCGCGGCAGGCAGGAGGTCGGTCGGCCCCGGTAGGACCGACCTACACCAAACTCATGTCTTCAGCACTTTCTCGAAGATCACGAGGTTGGCCGAGCGGCTGGCGTCCCAGCGGACGCCGACGATGTCGTAGCCGAGCTCGATGGCGAGGTGGAGCATCGGCCGCTGCTGGTTGTAGCACTCCAGCCGGATCGAGTGGTAGCCCTTGTCGGCGGCCCACTGCTGGGCGACTTCCATGAGTTGCGCCCCGAGGCCCATGCGCCGGACATCGGGCAGGACGCCGTAGAACCACGCGAAGTATGTGTCCGGCTTGAGTTCGAAGCCCAGGAAGAAGCCGGCCGGTTGGTCGCGGTGCCGGGCGACAAGTTGCAGGATGTTCTGCCGCCCGGTGAAGCGGCGGCGGAACGACTCAATCGACCGCGTCGGGCGGAAGATCTGGTTGAACATCTCGACGATCTGCGGCAACTCGTCCGGTCCCGCTTCTTCAATGACCGTGTCCGCCATCGTATTACCTCCGCCCGAAAGTCCTCGACGATTCAGCTGCCCGGCCGATGGAGGCCGCCGATGAGTTCGTCCCAACTCGGGACGTTCCAGTTGGCGATCACATCGCGAATGGCGATGTGCGCCGGGGTTTCACCTGCCTCCGCCGGTTCGACTTCAGGCTCGGCTTCGTCCTCGACGAAGGCTTCCTCGGCCGGTTCTTCGCCGCCCTCCCCCGTGGCCGGCGTTGCCCCTTCGGCGCCGCCCTTGCGACGGCGGCGACGGCGACGGCGACGGCGTTTGCCCCCGTCGTCGGCTTGTTCGTCGCCCTCGGCCCCTTCTCCCTCGGCCGACTCGACGACCGGTTCCCCGCTCAAGAGCGGTTCGATCATCGTGTCTTCTTCGTCGGCCGCGTCGGGCAGGTCGGCGTGGTGCGGTGCGGCCTGGTCGTGGGAAATCTCGACCGGCGTCGGCTGTGGAGCCGCTGGTGCGGGGGTGTCGTCGAGGCCGAGTTCCTGGGCCAACGAAGACCAGTGCGAATCGTCGGGGGCGGAGTCGTTGGTGGTCATGTCGTTCAAACATGATGATGGCGATCATTCGCAGGTGTTGTAACTCAACCTATTTTATCGCGCCGCCGGCAGGGCGGACACAGTTCCGGCAATGAACGTCTCTTTTACGCTCGCCGGGGCCAGGTTGCGGGGTGGGCCGATCTCCAGCACGCGGTCGCCCGGTTCAGCCCCAAAGGCCTTTTGCAACACGCTGCCGGTGTCGGCTCCGTCCGGCAGTTCTTCGCGGTAGATCACGAACGCTTGCTCGTGCCGCGGCAACCCCGCGACGACGTGCGCGAGCAGGACATCGGCCAGGCCGAGCGGCTTCGGGAGGCCGGGTAGCAGGCGGTCCGCGAACTCGGTCACTGCGTGTTCGAGCAGTTCGCGGGGCGGCAACACGAGAAAAGTCGACATGGGGCTGTTCCTCCATCCGATTCGCGATGATGTGAGGAAGCTATCGGCACTCGGGAAATCGGCGGAGTGTGCGAAGTTCCGCGAGTGTGGCGGGCCATCGACCCCAGACACCCTTCGTCGCGGAGGCTCGGCACGACCCGACCTTTACCGGGGAAATGTCAGGTCGGCAATTGAAGTTTCTTGATGAGAACTTGCGACCGGCGGTTGCTCTTGTCGTAGGACTCCCGCCGGGTGGGCGGCAGGTCGTCGGGCGTGCCGAGCGAGAACCCGCCCTTTTGGATGAAGTAATTGATGGCTTGAGTGGAAAGGCAAAAAAGCTCCTCGAACCCCTGCTCACGGGCCTTCGCCTCGACGTAAGCGATGAGCTTCCCGCCGATGCCTTTGTTCTCGTGGCGATGATCGACGTAGATGGATGCGAGTTCCGCCTTCCCCAGGTCGGGGTAAGTGTGCATCGCCACGCACGCGACCGGGTTCTTGTCCACCTCGAAAACAGAATAGTCGGCGATGTTCCGCTCGACATCGGCCTGCGGTCGCTTCATCAGCTCGTCGGTCTGGATGCCCTGACGGATGAGGCTGAAGATGGGCCGGATGTCCTTCTTCATCGCCGGGCGGATCGACTGATACTCATTGGTGTAGATGAGCGTGCCGACGCCCTCGTTCGAGAAAACCTCGCTGAGCAGACCCTTTTCCTGGCGGCCGTCGATGATGTGAATGCGTTCGATACCGTCCTTCCCGGCCCGCACCGCGTGGACGAGTTTCGTGACGATTTCGCTGGTTAAGTCTTTCTGGTTCCGCTTCAAGAATGCGTCGGCGTCTTCAACTGTCATCTGACGGATGACCCCCTTCGGCCCCTTCACGCCGTCCTCGGTGGACAGATAAATCAGCTTCACCGCGTGCAAACTCTTGGCGATCTCGACGGCGACCGCATCGGAGTTCAGGCGGTACGAGTATCCCACGCCATCGCACCCGATCGGCGGGATGACGGGGATAATGTCGTGTTCCATCAGCGTCGAGAGCAACGCCACGTCCACCCGTTCGACACGGCCGGTGAACTTGCGGTCGATGCCGCCGAGGATACCGGCCGGATGGGCGACGATGGCGTTCGGGCACGCCCCCCGTAGGTCGTGGACTGATAGCCCTTCGAGGATTTCGTGCGTGACGCGGTTGGCGGCCGTGATGGCGATGTTCAGCGTCTCGGCGTCGGTCACGCCGGTGCCGTCGATGTCCGAGGGCTCGACTTGCAGTTGGGCCGCGTATCGGCGTATCTGGTGGGCGGCCCCATGCACGAGCGCGACGCGAATACTCAGACTGCGGAGCAGCGCGATGTCGAGCAGCAGATTCGGGAAGTTGTCGTCTTCGACGACGGCTCCGTCAATGGCGATGACGAACACCCGGTCGCGAAAGCGCGGCACATAGCGGAGAATTTCCCGCAGGTTGGTCAACTCGGACATGGCGACGTCAGTTCCTCGTTCACGCGAACACCTGACTAGAATATAACGACCGAATCTCGGTGGAGTAGTCCGACGAAACGAATCCGAACAGGAGCGTCTGTAATGCCCGAAAACGTCGTAATTATTGGCTCTGGCCCGGCCGCCTGGACGGCCGCGATTTACGCGGCCCGTGCCCAGCTCAATCCGCTCGTGATTCAAGGGAACCCTTACGACGACCGCAACCGGCAGAACGGCACCCTGCCCCTCGGCCAACTCGCGCTCACGACCGAAGTCGAGAACTTCCCAAGCTGGCCGGCCGGTGATACCCGCGCGTACCTGAAGTCGGCCCTGAAGGAAGACGACACCGACTTCCCCCTGTGGGTGAACGACCCAAAGAAGGAACAGCCGTCGCACGGCATCAACGGCCCGGAACTCATGGCCCTCATGCGGCAGCAGGCGGTTAACTTCGGCACGCGAATCGAGTCGAAGGACGTGGTGAAAGTCGATCTCAGCAAGCGGCCGTTTACGCTGACCACGCACGACAACGAAATCGTACAGGCGCATACGCTGATTATCTCGACCGGCGCGCGGGCGAACTATCTCGGCCTGCCGAGCGAGGACCGCTTCAAGAACAACGGCGTCTCGGCGTGTGCCGTGTGCGACGGGTTTTTGCCGCGGTTCCGTAACAAGCCGTTGGCCGTCGTCGGGGCTGGCGACTCCGCGTGCGAAGAGGCGATGTACCTGACGAAGTTCGCCAGCAAGGTCCACTTGATCGTCCGCCGCGACGTGTTCCGGGCGAGCAAGATCATGGCCGACCGGGCCGCCGCTAACCCGAAGATCGACATTCGCTGGAACACCGTTGTCGACGAAGTCCTCGGCGAAGACAAGGCCGGCGTGACGGGGGTGAAGATCAAGAACAACAAGAATGGGGAGACGGAAACACTGCCGGTGTCCGGCATGTTCTGCGCGATCGGGCACACGCCAAACGTCGGCTTCCTCGACGGGCAGTTGGAACTGAACGAATTCGGCTATCTGAAGTGGACGACCGTCGCCCGGACGTACACGAGCGTGGAAGGCGTCTTCGCGGCTGGTGACGTGTCCGACGACTACTATCGCCAAGCGATTTCCGCCGCCGGCACAGGCTGCATGGCGGCGCTGGACGCCGAGCGATACCTGGGCCACCATGGGCTGATCTGACGCACACCAAGGGCGAGCAGTGCGACGTGAGCCGCCGGGTGAATCGCGAAGGCTGTTCACCCGGTGGCTCACGT
>JBBQCQ010000346.1:0-5211 GCA_038318835.1 Gemmatales bacterium
AGCTGTGGGACGCAAGCCCAGTGAGTCGTGATGTTTCGTCGAAGCCGTGACCGCGGCCCGTCGGATCGCCCCGTTGCACTTCCCCCGCCGTCAGCCTAATCTGTTCCCACCTTCCCCGCCGCATCGAGGCTTTGCCGATGGCTTCTCCCAGCGCCAACATCACCAGCGTCATCAAGGAATCGCGCGTCTTCGCCCCGGCGGAGGTGTTCTAACGGAATCACCCGCCCGCAACTTCGCCAGGCAGGCGGAACAAGTCCGCCACGGGGCACGCGAAGCCGGGCAGGAGCGTTGGCTCGGTCAGGGCATCGCCGACGCGGAACTGGCGGAACGAGCCGTCGCCGCGGTGCTCGCGGATCATTCGTAGCACCGGGTGGACCACCCACACCACGCGGACGCCGGCCGCGAGCCACTCGGTGATTTTCCGATCAACGGCGTCCGAAATGTCGTTCGGCGAAATCACCTCGGCCACCAGGTCCGGCACCGTTCCCAAAAAGCCTTCGTCCTCGAACTCGGCCACGGTCAGGCGGTCGAACGCGATGTAGGCGGCGTCCGGCTTCCGCACACGGTTCGGGTCGTCGGCGAAGCACCGAAAGCCCGTTTCCGGCGGGAACGCCCAACCGGGATGCTGGTCGCAGTACGTGTCGAGGACGCGATACATTTTTCCACCCAGGCGGCTCGATTTCGCACACATCTCCTGGCCCTCCAGTTGGCCGTCTACGAGTTCGTACCCGCGGCCTCCGTCGGGCCGGGCGAGCATCTCCTCCGGCGTCATCGTTCGTTCGCGTGCGGCGACGGCGGTTGTCATGGCATATCACCTCCATAGTCGGGACACCGAATTCTACGGGATCGACCGGCCGGGCACAACGACGAGAAGTTTCGTCCGCCCCGTTGCACGCGCCCCGTCGTCGGCCTAATCTGTTCCCACAATCTCCGCACCGAGGCTTTGCCGATGTCCTCTCCCAGCGCCAACATCACCAGCGTCCTCAAGGAATCCCGCGTCTTCGCCCCGTCGGAGGCGTTTGTCAAGCAGGCGAACGTGTCGGCCGAGGAGCGCGAACGGCTTGTCGCGTGGGCCGACAAGGACCCCGACGGCTTCTGGGCCGCCCAGGCCGAGAGCTTACACTGGTTCACGAAGTGGAACAAAGTGCTCGACTGGTCGAACCCGCCGTTCGCCAAGTGGTTCGTCGGCGGCACGATCAACGCCAGCGACAACTGCCTCGACCGGCACCTGAACTCGGCCCGCAAGAACAAGGCTGCGATCATCTGGGAGGGCGAACCCGGCGACACCCGCACGCTGACGTACCAACAGCTTCACCGCGAGGTGTGCAAGTTCGCGAACGGCCTAAAGTCGCTCGGCGTGGCGAAGGGCGACCGCGTCACGATCTACATGCCGCTGACGCCGGAGGCGGCCATCGCCATGCTCGCGTGCGCCCGCATCGGGGCGGTGCATTCGGTCATCTTCGGCGGCTTCTCGGCCGAGGCCGTCGCGGACCGCAACAACGACGCGGCGGCGAAGGTGGTCATCACCGCCGACGCCGGCTGGCGGCGCGGGAAGATCGTGCCGCTGAAGGCGAACGTCGATGCCGCCCTCGACAAGTCGCCCACGGTGAAGACCTGCGTCGTGTTCAACCGCTGCCACCAGCCGGTTCACATGAAGCCCGGCCGCGACATCTGGTGGGAGGACATCATGTCGGACGCTTCCGCCGACTGCCCGCCGGAGCAACTCGACAGCGAACACCCGCTGTTCATCCTCTACACTTCGGGTTCCACCGGGAAGCCGAAGGGCGTGCTGCACACGACCGGCGGCTACATGCTCGGCGCGAGCTTGACGCACAAGTGGATCTTCGACATCAAGGACGACGACGTGTACTGGTGCACCGCCGACGTCGGCTGGATCACCGGGCACACGTACACCGTCTACGGCCCGCTCGCCAACGGCGCGACCATCCTCATGTACGAGGGCGCCCCGAACCACCCGGCCGAGGACCGCTTCTGGGACTTGATCGAGAAGTACCGCGTCAGCATTCTGTACACCGCGCCGACGGCCATCCGCGCGTTCATCAAGTGGGGCAATGCTCACGTCGAGAAGCACGATCTGACTTCGCTCCGGTTGCTCGGCAGCGTCGGCGAGCCGATCAACCCGGAGGCGTGGATGTGGTACCACGAGGTCATCGGCGGCGGCCGGTGCCCGATCGTCGATACGTGGTGGCAGACCGAGACGGGTTCGATCATGATTACGCCGCTGCCGGGGTGCATCCCGACGAAGCCCGGCAGCGCGACGAAACCGCTGCCCGGCATCACGGCCGAGGTGGTGGACAAGGAGGGCAAGCCAGTGCCGGCGAACGCCGGCGGCTTCCTGGTCATCAAGCGGCCGTGGCCGAGCATGATGCGCACGATCTACAACGACGACGAGCGATTCAATGCGACCTAATGGAGCAACTACCCCGGCATCTACTTCACAGCCGACGGAGCCCGCCAGGATGACGACGGCTACATCTGGGTGATGGGCCGCGTGGACGACGTACTGAACGTCAGCGGCCACCGCCTCAGCACGATGGAAGTCGAGAGCGCCCTGGTAAACCACCCGAAGGTGGCCGAAGCCGCCGTCGTGGGCCGCCCGGACGACCTGAAGGGCGAGGCCATCTACTGCTTCGTGACGCTGAAGCAGGGCAACGAGCCGACCGACGACCTGAAGGCTGCGTTGAAGGCGCACGTGGCGAAGGAGATCGGCGCACTGGCCCGGCCGGACGAGATCAAGTTCACGGATTCGCTGCCGAAGACGCGGAGCGGCAAGATCATGCGGCGGCTGCTGCGGGACATCGCCGCCAACCGCGTGAGCGCCGGCGACACGACGACGCTGGAAGACTACGGCGTGCTGGCCAAGCTGCGGGCCGACGAGGAGTGAGTTGATCTTTCGCCGACAATCTGCGACAGTGAAGGAACACGTAAGGGCGACCGATGATACCGACCATTCACGAGACGCCGCCGGTCACGCAAACACCGCCGCCTATTGGGTCGGTACCATCTGCCGACCCACTCACGGCTCGTTACTTGGCCGAACTGCCGGCGTTGTTGGAGTCGGACTACGGGAAGTGGATTGTCTACACCGACGACGGCCTGCGGAAGATCGCGAAGACTAAGACCGAACTCTACTTGTACTGTCTTGACGTGCTGAAATTGAAGGAAGAGCACTTCATCCTTCGGTACATCGAGCCGGACCCCGGCCCGGACGTGGAATCGATGTACCTCTACCGTTAACCAATGCCCATCCCGATCTTGCGGGGCTTGCCTTACTTCACCACACCGACCCGCATGACGGTGGGCGACGATGTGGTTACGGTCAACCCGTTTCAAATCGTCGTGTGGGTCGCGGTCGCGACCAAAGGCCGAGAGCGGTCGGCTCGGTTTCCCGCCGTTCTCGACACAGGGTGCGGCACGTCGTTCATCATCTCGCCGAGCATGCTGTCGAAGTGGGCCGGCATCAACTGGCGCTCACTCGTATTCGAACGCGGCATCGAGCGCAGGCACGCCGGGATCATCGTACCACACCGCCGGGCGGACATCTGGTTGTTACCGAATCAGTATGACTGCCGTGACGAAATCGACCCGATCCTGCCGCCGACCCTGTTGGAACTGCAAGACGGCATCGCCGTCTTTGGCGACGGTGAGCAGGTCGGTAATGCGGACACAAAGAAACTCGTCGCCCCGCGGTTGCCACTTCTTGGGTTGCGCGCACTCGCATCGGCGAACTTGGCATTGAAGATCGACTCCCAGAACCGACGTGTATGGTTGGACCAACTCTCCGCATAACGGGAGTGTGTGAAAAGATTGGTGAGAATGCGTACGTGAACAGCGAACCTGGCATGAGTCGAAGCGTCTTTACCCTCCTGCCGTCTAACTACTCTTGAGGTCGCCCCATGCCACACGAACACACAATCGCATGCGTTGAGAAAGCCGAAAAGTTGATTCGCGAGCAGTCAGCCGATGCATTTCGGTATGCAACGCTTCAGCTCAGGATGGGTATCGAATACCTCTTCTACGAGCTTGTCCCGTTGTATAAAGAAGAACTCCCTGAAAATATTCTGACGCAGTGGAGACCACAACAGGTTTTGGACGCAATACTTGATTGCGACCCGAACGCAGATCAAGACTCAGCAATTGCCTTCGTGCCAAGTGGCACACTTCCGAATCCCGATGATTTCAAGATCACGAAGGCGGTCAGCAAGCGACTTTTGAGAGAGTATTACCACAAACTGGGGAGCCAACTTCACGCTTCGACAGATCTGCAGACTCTTAAACTCGACAAGTGGAAGGGACTGTTAAGTAACACGACAGACGCGTTACGCCAGTATACGTCGGATCAAGTAATTCACAACATCGGTGAGTTCATCGAGTTCCAGTGTGAATGCGGTCAGAAAATCCGGCGCCGAGTCGAAGTCGTGCTTCGGAAGAACGTAGTCCAATGTTTCAGTCCCAACTGTGGGATGACACTTGAGAATGTTCAACTTCTAGATGGAAAAGTTTCTTTTCGACCGAGGGCAGCATTGCTCAAGTGCAAGGAATGCCAAACCGATCAGTACGTTCCACTTCACAAATTGAAAGATGGTGTAAAAGTGACTTGCTGTCACTGTCATCGGCAATCAGTAGCGAGAGCGGGGTTTTGGTTAGAATGATGTCTCTCGCCGAGTAGCGGCGTCACACGTGATTGCGTTGACGCCGCTACTCGGCGAGAAAGTGCATTTACCCTGCCTGCAGCCACTTGGCGGCGTCCTTCGCGTGGTGTGTTAGGATCACATCGGTCCCGGCCAGGTTGATTTTCTTGAGAATTTCCAGCGTCCACCGCTCGTCGATCCAGTCGTTGCGGGCAGCGGCCTTCGTCATCGCTAACTTGCCGCCACTCAACTCGCGATCAGCACCACGCGGAAGCCGATCGTGTTGCACGGTTGGTTCGGGGCCATTGCCTTGCGGGCGGCGCTGCGGCAGTCGGCGGCGGGGTCGGCCCAACTGCCGCCGCGGGCGACCTTCTTGTCGCCTTTCGGCGGGCCGTGCGGGTCGGTGCTCGGGCTGTCGAAATAGTAATATTCGTGGAACCAGTCGCTGCACCACTCGCTCACGTTGCCGTGCAGGTCGTGCAGACCCCACGGGTTGGCCGGCGAGCGGCCGACCGACTGCGGGTGCGCGGGGCCGCTGCCCTTGAAGTGCCCGTCCCCC
>JBBQCQ010000347.1:0-5199 GCA_038318835.1 Gemmatales bacterium
CACGCTCCAGGCGGAACGGCGCGACGCGGTCCACGAAGAACGGCAGCGACCGCAACACCTTCGCGGGTTCGCCCGGATACTTCTCCTGCTCGAACTTCGTGTGAACATCGCTGACGATCTGCTGGACCTTGCCCTTCTGGTCCATCGCGTTCTCGGCCTTCAGGCGGTCGTCGATCTGCTTCTTCAACTCCTCGGCGGCGGCCTTCGCCAGTTCGCGGGCTTTCATCCGTTTCCACGCGGCCTCGACCTTCGGCCGAGCGGCTGCGAACTCTCGCGGGGTGGCCGGTTCGACCGACTCGGTTCGCCACGTCAAGTACGTCGGCTCGCCCTCGCGGAGTTTCAGTTGGTTGCCCGGCGTCTGGTCCGGGTAGCCCTGCGGGTCGAAGTAGCTCAGCACGGTCGGGCCGCGGGCGTCGCGGCCCTGGAAGAACTCCCGGCCGAACGGCACCGGAATGTCGCTCATGCCGTGGCCCCGGTCTTTCTTGTCGTTCAGCACGGCCAGGCCGGGGTCGTCGCCGATGGCGTACTGATCGCGGAAGTCGGCGCTCGCGCCCGACTTCAGGCCGCGCTCGGCGATGAACTTATCGGCGGCACTGCGGGCCTCGGACTTGTCCTTCTTCGCCCCCAGGCGGGTCAGTTCAGTCGCGAACGCTTGCAGGTCGGCCTCGACGGCGGCTCGCCTCACGTTCGCCTTCACATCGTCGATCAACTGCGTGCGGACCATCTCCAGCGGCAGCGGCTTCGGCAGCGTTAGGCCGGCGGCGATGGTGTTGCCCATCCACATCGTGCCAGCGGTGGACCCCGGCGCGAGCAACATGGCCAGCCCGCGGGCGCGGTCGTTGCGTTCGTACTGCAACGCCCGCTCGCGGACGGACAGGATCGGCGTCAGGGCACTGGCGTGGGTGAACAGCGAGCCGATCATCGTGCCGATGCCGGCCGCGACCACCTGCGGGCGGGCAACGCTCGTGTCGAGCAGGCGGTCGTCTTCGCGGCGGGTGGGGCTCCAACTATCGCGGATGCTGTCCTCGAACTTCACGCGGTAGCCGGCGTAGGCGGCTTGCAGTTGCGGGTCGGCCAGCGTCAGCGTGAACGGGGCGATGAGCGTGCCCGTCGGGCCGAAGCCGAGGGACGCGAGCCGCACGCCCACGTCGTTGAGCTTGTACGCTTCCTCGCCGCGGGCCTGGTACACTGGCTCTTTGCCGGTGACTTCCAGCCACGCCATCTTGAGCTTTCGCGGGTCGCGGAAGCCGGGGGTGTCGCGGACCGGGTCGGGTTCGGCGCTCTTGTACTTGTCGAACAGGTCGCGCAGTTCGGAGTCGGTCGGGGTGCCCGTGACTTTGTCCAGGAAGTTCTCAGCCGGCACGGCCATGACCGTGTACAGGGCGGGGTCGCTCTTTTCCTTGAAGGTCTGGAACGTCTCGTAGGGCGTGATCGGCGGCGTCCGGAGTCCCATGACGATGGCGAAGGCCGTCTTCACGCGGAACTCGTCGGCCAGGGCCGATTCCAGCCGCGTCCGGGTGTAGCCGAGCTTGTTCTGGAAGGTTTTCTCGACCGTGTTCCACACCTCCGGCGTGACGAGGTTGTTGACCTCTTCCTTCACGAATGCCGGCGCGTCCTCCGGGCGGATGGTGATGCCCAGCTTGTCGGCCTTCCGCAGCCACAGGTCGAATTCCAGTCGGCTCTCGTTCGTCTTCGCCTGGGCGATGTTGAAGAAGGTCTGCCCCTGCATCACCTGTTCGATGCGGTCGTCGAGTTGCACCATCGTTTCGACCGCCTTGGCGGCGTTCACGTCGTCGGCGGGGTGGTTGGGCGTGGTGGCAATCACACGCAGGGCGGATTGTGCCTGAAACTTCTGCCGCATCGGCCGATCGAGGATTTGCTGCAAGAACTCGGGCGAGATGCCGCGGAAGCGGGCTTGCGTCATCGCCACTTGCTGGCGGGCTTCGAGGAAGTTCTGCACCGCGTCCTGCGTCGGCTTGGTGGCCGTCTTCACGTTCTCGCGAACCGTCGCGTCGGCGTCCCGCGCGACCTGATCGAGGATGCCGCGCATGAACTGGTCGGCGAGCGCACGGCTGTCGTCGTACTTCTGGAGGTCCGCATCGTAGAGCTTGCGGCCGTCGATGGTGGCCAGTACATCCTTGCCGCGATTCTTGAAACTACCGAGCCAGCCGGGAATCCACTGAAAGAAGTCCCCCTGCCCGAACGAGAGCACAAATGTGAACATCACGAAGATCGTGAGGGCGGCGAAGGCCGTCTTCTGGTTGCGGCGGAAGAAATCGAACGGATTGTAGGCCATTGTCCTGCCTCAGTTTACGACGACTACACGGGCGGGGAGTGTTGGCCGGCCCCTTGACGGTGCGTATATCGCTGTACTACAGGTGATGAAGTTTCGACGTTGCCCTGGACACACGATTGTAGAGATTTTGCGGGTCGCAACAACCGCAAGTAGGAGTATCGCGAGTGCCAACCCCACGTAAGAAGCCCGACGCGGAACAGAAGACGCCCGCCAAGAAAGCGCCTGCGAAGAAGCCGGCCGCCAAGAAGGCCGTCGCGGCCGAGGTGCCGACCGGCGTCGAGCCGGCCGCCGCTCGCAAGAAGCGGACGACGACCGCCGCGGGCAACGACCGCGCTGTGCCCGGCACCACCGGTCGCGGCTACGATCTGCTCATTGTGGAATCGCCTGCGAAGGCGAAGACCATCAACAAGTATCTGGGCAACAGCTACAAGGTGCTTGCCAGCTACGGCCACGTCCGCGACCTCGCGACCAATAAGAAGGGCGTGACGGGCGAGGAAGTACAGGGCATTAACATTTCCGACGGCTGGAAACTGCGGTACGTCGTCGATGCCGGCAGCAAGAACAAGGTCCGCCGCGGCCGTCGCACGCAGCGGGAGATTCTCGACGAACTGCAAGCCGCCGCGAAGAAGGCCAACCGCGTGCTGCTGGCGAGCGACCCCGACCGCGAAGGCGAGGCCATCGCCTGGCACATCGCCGACGAACTGCAACTCGACCCGGCCACCACGTACCGGATCACCTTCCAGGAAATTACCAAGGGGGCGATTCAGGCCGCGCTCGCCCAGCCGGAAGCGATCAACATGGATCGCGTGAAGGCCCAGGAAGCGCGCCGGGCGATGGACCGCGTCGTCGGCTTCCCGCTCTCCAACCTGCTCGGCGACAAGGTGCAGTACGGCCTGAGTGCCGGCCGCGTGCAGTCGGTGGCCGTGCGGCTGATCGTCGAGCGTGAACTGGAAATCGAGGCGTTCAAGAGCGAGGAATACTGGAAGCTCACGGCGTTGCTATCGCCCGAAGGCAGCGGAGTGACCTGGAAGGCCAACCCGACCAAAAGCAAGATTTTCGCGAAGAAGAAGGTCGAGAAGCCCGACCCGACCGCCCCCGCGAAGCCGGAAGACCCGAACGCACCCGAGAAGCCCGACGACGACGAGGAGGAAAAGTCCGGCATCCCGGAATCGCCGGAGGGGGCGTTCCATGCCGAACTCGCGAAGTGGAACAACGCCGACCCGGTCCTGACGAATGAGGCCGACACCGACGCGGTGCTGAAGGCGCTCGAAGGCCAGCCGTTCGTCATCACGAAGGTCGAGCAGAAGGACCAACAACAACGACCGCGGCCCCCGTTCACGACCAGCACGATGCAGCAGGACGCCAACCAGCGGCTGCGGTTCGCCGCGAAGCGAACGATGGACACGGCCCAGCGGTTGTACGAAGGCGTGGAACTCACCGGCCTCGGGCCGACCGCCCTTATCACGTACATGCGGACCGACAGCACGAGAATCTCTGGCGACGCGCTCAACAACGTCCGCGGGCACATCCAGCAGACCTTCGGCGACAAGTACCTGCCGGCGAAGCCGAACTTCTACGCCAGCGGCAAGTCGGCCCAGGAAGCCCACGAGTGCGTGCGGCCGACCGATGTGGCGATGACCCCCCAGCGGGCCGCCTCGCTCGGCCTCGCCGGTGACCAACTGCGGCTGTACACGCTCATCTACAACCGCTTCGTCGCCTGTCAGATGACGCCGGCGATCTTCGCCGTAACGAATGTCGAGATCACCGCCGGGGCGGGACTGTTCCGCACCACTGGCCGCATCCTCAAGTTCGACGGCTACTTGAAGGTGATGCCGCCGGGCAAGCGAGAGGACACGGAACTGCCGCAACTCGCGGAGCGGCAGTCGCTGACGCGGCTGGACCTGTTCAGCACGCAGCACTTCACGCAGCCGCCGCCGCGCTTCAACGACGGCTCGCTCGTGCGGATGCTCGAAAAGGAAGGCATCGGCCGGCCATCGACCTACGCCAGCATCATCCAGACGATCCAGGACCGCGGGTACGTGTCGCAGAAGGACCGCCGCTTCTTCGCCACCGGCCTCGGCAAGGTCATCACGAAGTTGCTGAAGGACCATTTCCCGAAGATCATGGACTACAAGTTCACGAGCCACTTCGAGGAAGAACTCGACGAGATCGAAACGCGGAAGTTCCAGTACGAGGACGTGCTGAACGAGTTCTGGGGCAGCTTCACGAAGGAACTGGAAGCCGCGAAGACGGCGATGCCCCAACACCGCGGCGGCATCCCGACCGGCGAGATGTGCCCGAAGTGCGGCCGGCCATTGGAAGAGCGCATCAGCCGCAAGACGAAGAAACCGTTCGTCGGCTGTAGCGGCTTCGCTGACGAGGCCAACCCGTGCCGGTACATCGTCGGCGTGATCGAGCCGGAAGTGACGGACATCGCGTGCCCCAAGTGCGGCAAGTTCATGCTGAAGCGCATCGGCAAGAGCGGCCCGTTCCTCGGCTGTTCCGGCTACCCCGACTGCAAGACGACGATGAACTTCGGCCCCGACGGCGTCCCGGTGTTGTCGAGCGTGGAGACGGACTACAAGTGCGAGAAGTGCGGCAAGCCGATGGCCAAGCGGGAGGGCAAGAACGGCCCGTTCCTCGGCTGCACCGGCTACCCGAAGTGCAAGAACATCGTGGACATCGGCCCCGACGGTGCGCCGGTGAAGCCGGTCGATACTGGGGTCAAGTGCGACAAGTGCGAATCACCGATGACGATCAAGAAGGGGCCACGGGGTCCGTTCCTGGCCTGCACCGCGTACCCGAAGTGCCGCAACGCGAAGGCACTGACGGCCGAGTTGAAGGAGCAACTGAAGGACCAGATTCCGCCGCCGGCTCCGAAGAAGGAGATGCCGAAGGTGGAG
>JBBQCQ010000348.1:0-5177 GCA_038318835.1 Gemmatales bacterium
AAGGTGCCGGGTGAATCTCATTGCCATTCACCCGGCACCTTACGGTGCTCGGCTCGCCTATTTAGTTCACTGGCGTCGGCGGCGGTGGGACCACGAAGGCCGGCGGTTCCGGCTTCAGGTTCTTCTCGACTGCGGCCAACCCAACCTGGGCGGCTTTCAAGTTGCCGTCGGCCGCGAGAGCTTGCCGGTAGTAGTTCGTCGCCTCGTCGCGGTTGCCCTTCGTCGCGAGGACGAACGCGAGGTTCGACTTCGCCTCGGCCGGCGTCACCACTTTCTCGAAGGCCGCCAGGCTGTCGGCCGGACGGCCGAGTTGGGCGAGCGTCATTCCCAGGTTCACCCACGCCCGCTTGTGCGTCTTATCCAGGTCCACGGCCTTCCGCAGGTAGGTCTCGGCTTCGGTGTATTCGCCGCGGTTGTAGCAGCTATATCCGGCGTCGTTGTGCAGGTCGGCATCCTTCGGCCGGGCGTTTAGCAATTCGCGGAACTCGGTCATCGCCTTGTTGGAATCCCCCGCCCGGTCGTACAGCACGGCCAACCGTCGCGCCGGCTTGCTATTCGTCGGGTCGGCCTCGCGGGCCTTCTCGTAGTACGCGATGGCGTCGCGGTCCTTGCCGTTCTTCTCCAACTGCTCGGCCATCGTCATCGAGAGCGTCGCCGCCTGCTTGCCGGTCAGGTCGCCCTCGCCCGGTGGCGTGGGCGTGCCCGGCGAGGGCGTGCCGCCGAGCGACTTCGGTAGCTTCACATCGCCGAACGGCGTGTGCAGGCAACCCGTCCCGGCGAACAGGATCGCGAGCGAAGCGAGGGTCAGGAGCGGGCGAAGCATGGGAAGGGGTCCTGTTATGGTTTGCGAATGGCGAGCCGAGCGGCGTAAGCCACCGGGTGAATCGCAAAGTAACTCGCCCGACACGCGGCGATTCACCCGGTTCCTTACAGAACTCGGCTCGCCTTCTCGTGTCACGGAGCCGGGCAGTATCCGCTTGGGCCGCACATCATGCCGCGTTCGACCTTCTCGAACTGGCGGATGCGGCCCCAGTCGGTCCGCACCACACTGCGGTACGCCCCCACGCGGCCTTCCAGGCGGTTGAGCAGGTAGAATTCCACGTCCGTCGGCTCCAGGATGTCGCAGCCGGGAATCGTCGGCGACTCGCCGACTTCCAGCGGCCGCACCAGTTCCGGCGTGATGAAGATGACCAGTTCCTTCTCGCCAGCCGACTGGCGGTTCGACGTGAACGGTGTGAAGAACGGCAGGTCGCCGATCAACGGCGTGCGGCTCGCGTCGGCCCCCTGGTTCGTTTCGATCAGCCCGGCCACGGCCAGCGTTTCGCCCTGCCGCAGTTCGACGGTCGTGTTCACGGTCCGGGCATTCAGGCCCGACACGGCCGCCCCGCCGATGTTGGTGCCCGTGGCCACATCGCGGCTGCTGACGTTGGCGTTCAGTTGCAGCCGAATCCGGTCGCGGTCGGTGATGAACGGGGTGAAGCTGAGTTGCACGCCGAACGGCACGAAGCTGACCCCCTGAAGGCCCTGCTGGTTGCCGAAGCCGGTGACGACCGGCACGGGGAACTGCCCGCCGGCGAGGAAGTTCGCGGTCTGGCCGTTGAGCGTGACGAGGGTCGGTTCGGCCAGCGACTTCGCATACGAGAGCGTGCGGAGGGCGTTGAGCGCGACCGGGATGTTCCCCCCGTCGAAGACGGCCGTGATGTTCCCGGCCATGCCGCCGAGTGCGTTCCCCAAGCCGCCGCCGCCGATGCCGTTCGCGGAGCCGAACCCACCGCCGCCACCGCCGCCACCGAATGCGCCGCCGTTGACGTTGCTGAAAACGGTGACGCCTTGATTGTTCCGAACGCTGAAGTTCAAGCCGATGCTGCGGGCCGCGGCGCGGCTGACCTCGGCCACGATCACGCGGAGAGCGACCTGTTGTTCGCCGGCGACTTCGAGCAGGTTGATGATGTTGCCGCCGGCCGTGGTGATGTAGTTCTCGGCCGTCGGCGACATGAGGCCGGTGATTGGGTCGAGGGTCGGTGCGCCCAGGGGCACTTGAGTCGCCGGAGCGGTCGTGCCGCTGGCGGTCGTCACCCCCCCGGCGGTCCCGTTCGTGCCGAGGCCGTTGACCTGCTGACCGAAGTTCGCGCGGATGATTTGCAGCACCTGCACGCCCTGCTGCGCATCTCGCACGCGGCCGCTGACCACGAGCTTGTCGCCGAGCAGTTTCAACCGCACCGACGTGTCCTTGAAGTGCTTGTTGATGTCGTCTTCGAGTTGCTTGTACGACTTCTCCAGCCGCTCCTTCGCCTCTGGGTCGGGGTAGACGCGCACGAGGTATGTCAGGGTCTCTTGCTTGGCCGGATTGTCCTTGTCGCCGAACCAGATGTTCAGGACCGTGCTGCCGACTTCCTTGCCCTGGAGGATCAGTTCCTTCGTGTTGATGATGCTGAGCGTCATGTATCGCTCGTCGCCAGCTTGCACGCGGAAGGGGATATTCTTCAGCACCATCACCCGCGTCTGACCGGCCACCAGATCGAGCGTGAGTTCCGGATCGATGAGCTTGTCGACGTGCCGGCCCTGTTTCTGTTTGCTCTCGGCCGAGATGATCGGCGTGGTGCCGATGGTCTTGGGCGTCGGCGACAAGAACGGGCTGGCGAGGGCCGGGTTCACCGGCACGATGGGCATCGCCGGCGGTGGCGGAACCAACGCAGGCGGAACGGGGTTCTGGGCGGGCAACGGGTTCCCGCTCCAGGTCACGGCGAACAAGCCCATGACGATGGGAACGGCCCACATCGCGCGGGTCAGCGGACGCTTGCGGTGCCCGTCTGGCAGTTCCTTCGGTTCGGCAGGCCTCATGCCATCCCCCTACTGGTCCCGCTCGCGTGACCGCGGCGAAACCTCTGTGTGTGCCGTCACTCGATCATTCGATTCGGTGCATCCCGAATGTTCGTGCCGGCGGGTCGGACTCCCCCGAGTCGATCCGCCGGGCGGGTGCGAGCACCCACCAATGAACGAAACATCGTGATGAAGTGGGCGAGTTATAACGCCACCGCGCGACGTGTCAACTGCAAGTGTGCAAGCGTGCGTCAGGGTCAGGGCGCGTGAACCTGCGCAAAATTGAGGGAATGAATCAATTCTCGCGGTTGTCTGGCCGATAACGATCTGGCCGGTTGCGAGTGACGCAGAGCCGGTCGCCGCCTGCCGTGAATGGAAACAAATCATGCACGGACAACACCGCAACCGGGTTCCGAGCTTCCTCGCCGTGGGGCTGTTGGCCGTCGTGCCGACGGTCGGTTTCGCCCAGACGCCGACCACGGTCGCCGACATCGAAATCTATCAGGGCACGCGGAAGGTTTCGCCGAAGCTGCTCGACGCGGCTGCCGGGCCGAAAGCTGCGGCCGCCCTCGCATCGACCCTGCAAGACGCCACGCACTCGGCACTCGCCTCGACTGGCAACGTGATCGCTCGCATTCTGGATCGCTCGATGCCGAAATGGGAAGCTCCGCGGCTGCCGGTGGTGGTGAACATCACGCTGCCCCAACCGGCCGGGTCGCCGATGATGACCGCGGGTGGCATCCAACAAGTCGCGGCGAGCGGCAGCGGAACGCCGGGCCTGTTGCCGTGGGCTTATGCGAATGCGGTCCGCGATGCCGTGCCGCCACCGCGCGAAGAGTCGAAGCCGACCGTCATCATCGTTCGCGAAGCCGCGCCGGCCGTCGCCCTGCCGGAACCCGCGGGCGTGCGAATTTCCACCGAAACCCTACTGGTAGCACTCGGCGGAATCCTCGTCGGCCTGGGTGCGATGCTGTGGCGATCCCGCACGCCTGCGACAGCCGTGGCGAAGCCGCCCGCGACCCACGCGACCATCCGCGGCCTCGACATCGGCCCCCTCCCGGACACGGCCGAGAAGTTCGACCTCGGCCCGACCTACGCCGAGGGACTCGCGCACGAGAAGGCCACCGAGAAGGCGGGCGAGACAGCCATCCTCCAGCACATCCTGGAGCAGAACCTCACGATGCGGGCCGAGATCGCGTCCGATCCTGTTCCCACCCTCATACCCGGAGTCTGACTATGTCCGCAACCAATCCCGTGTTCATCGGCATGGACCTCGGCACGTACAAGACTTCGGTCGCCAGTTCGTCCGGCTACCGCGACGTGATGCAAACGGCGGTCGGCTGGCCGAAGGACCACGTCGCCCGCACCATGCTCGGCCGCGACCTCGTCTTCGGCAAGGACCTCGTCGATCACCGCCTCGCGCTCGATGTGGTGCGGCCGTTCGAGAAGGGCGCGCTAAAGTACGTCGATGGCAAGAAGGCCGGGATGAACGACGCGACGATCAAGAAGCACGCCGACGCCACGCGGCTGGTCGTCGAGTACGCGGTGAAGATGGTCAACCGCGAACCGGACCGCCCCGTCTACGGCGTCATCGGCGTGCCGGCCCGGGCGAACATGCTGAACAAGAAGTTCATTCTCGACGCCGTCGAGGGCGTGTTCGAGTCGGTCGCCATCGTCTCCGAGCCGTTCACCATCGCCTACGGTTTGAACCGCCTGACGGACACGCTCGTCATCGACATCGGGGCTGGCACCATCGACATCTGCCCGCTGTACGGCACCTACCCCGACGAGAAGGACCAGGTCACGCTACCGATGGGCGGCGACCTGGTGGACGAGGAATTCGAGAAGCGACTGCGTGCGAAGTTCCCGCACGTGCAAGTCTCCCGCAACATGATCCGCGAGATCAAGGAGCGGTTCGGCTTCGTCCACGACTTGAACGAATCGGCCTCGGTGCAACTGACAGTGGACGGCAAGCCGACGACATTCGACATTACCGAGCCGCTGAAGGCCGCGTGTCAGATGCTCGTGACGCCGATCGTGACGGCCGTCCGCGAGATGATCGGCAAATTCGACCCAGAGTTCCAGCAGAGCCTGCGGCAGAACATTGTCCTCGGCGGCGGCGGCAGCCAACTCAAGGGCCTCGACCGCGTGATCGAGAACTCGCTGAAGGACTACGGCGGGGCGAAGGTCACGCGTGTGAGCGATGCCTCGTTCGCGGGGGCCGTCGGCGCGCTGAAGCTGGCGATGAACATGCCCAAGGACGGCTGGACGCAGTTGAAGAAACGGAAGTCGTGACGGTTTCGTAGGGTGGTGCCGAGTCTTCGAGGCCCCCCATTCTGAGCAATCGCGGGATCGGT
>JBBQCQ010000349.1:0-5170 GCA_038318835.1 Gemmatales bacterium
CTGCCCGCCCTGCTCGGCGTAGAAGTTCGTGCGGTCGAGCACCAGCCCGACCTTCTCGCCGGCCGCGACCTTGCCGGTCGTGACCATCGTGTTGTCGACGACCCAGCCGAGCACCTTCGCCTCGATCGTTTCGGGGGCGAACTTCGCGGCGTCGTCGGTCTTCGGCAGGTCGCCCTTCACCGCGGTCACGACGAACTTCTTGCCCCCCTTGCGGGCGCGGTCCTTCGCCTCATCCATCGCCTTCTCGTACCCCGCCACGTCGACGGTCAGCCCCTGCTCCTTTGCCATCTGCTGGGTGATGTCGATGTAGATGCCGTAGGTGTCGTACAACTCGAAGGCGTCGGTGCCGCTGACGACCGTGCCCGCGGCCTTCGTCTTGTCGGCGATCCGCATGAACAGCTTGATGCCGCGGTCGAGGTTGCGGAGGAAGGCGGCCTCCTCGTCGCGAATCTGCTCGCGGACCTTTTCCGGGTTCCGCTTCAACTCCGGGAAGGCCACCCCGAGTTGCTCGACGACCGTCGGCACGAGCTTGTGCAGGAACGGCCCATCGGTGCCGAGGCACTGCCGGCCGTAGCGTTCGGCCCGCCGCAGGATGCGTTTCAGCACGTAGTCGCGGCCGAGGTTGCCGATGACGGCCCCGTCGGTCAGCGCGAACGTCAGCGTGCGGATGTGGTCGGCGATGACGCGGTACGCGATGTCCTTCAGGTCGTCCATCTTCGCCGTGTACGGCTCGGCGTCGGTCGCCTTCTGGATCGCCTCGAAGATCGGCGTGAACACGTCGGTGTCGTAGTTGCTGCTCTTGCCATTCAGCACCGCGCAGATGCGCTCGAAGCCCATCCCCGTATCGACGTGCTTGGCCGGTAGCGGCGTGAGCGACTTATCCGCGTTGCGGTTGAACTGGATGAAGACGTTGTTCCAAATTTCGATGACCTGATCCGAGCCGCCGTTGACGAGCTTCGCCCCGCTCTTGTCCGGCGTGCGGTCGTAGTGAATCTCGGTACATGGCCCACACGGCCCGGTGTCGCCCATCTCCCAGAAGTTGTCTTTCTTGTTGCCGAGGTGGATGTGCCCCGGCAGCACGCCGACCGCCTTCCAGATGTCGGCCGCCTCGTCGTCACGCGGGATGCCGGCCGCTTCGTCCCCCTCGAAGACGGTGACGTGCAACCGCGTCTGGTCGATGCCCCACACGACAGTGAGCAGTTCCCACGCCCAGGTGATGGCGTCCTTCTTGAAGTAGTCGCCGAAACTCCAGTTGCCGAGCATCTCGAAGAACGTGTGGTGATAGGTGTCGAGGCCCACGTCATCGAGGTCATTGTGCTTGCCGCCGGCCCGGATGCACTTCTGCGTGTTGGCGACCCGCGTCTGCGGCGGCTTCTGGGTGCCGAGGAAGTACGGCTTGAACTGGTTCATGCCGGCGTTGGCGAACAACAGCGTCGGGTCGTCGAGCGGCACGACCGGCGACGAGGCCACGAACGCGTGCCCGTGCTTCTGGCAGAAGAAGTCGATGAACTGCTGGCGAATTTCGCTCGACGACGGCATGATGGATTCCAACTCACAGGTGGGAGAAACGATCCTGTCTAGACACGGATTTGATGGAAAAGTTCAAGGGTCGGCCGACCGCACGGCCTCGTAGACTTCGCGCAGCGGCACGCCCTGCTCTCGTGCCACGCGGGCCGCGTCTTCAAACTCCGGCGTCAGCACCACGACACCATCCGCCGTGCCGCGTTTCGCGTACACCGGTCCCCACTGCGTTTGCACCGTCACCGCTTCGCGATGCAACTTCGACCGCGCCGCCGATGTACGGCGGATGCCGAAGGTGGCCGTTTCGCGGAACAGAATCGCTTCCATCGCGGGAACGACGTTCGGTTCGCAGATCACCGTGAGCAGCACGCCAGGGCGGTTCTTCTTCATTTGAATCGACTGCGTGAACACGTCGAGTGCCCCGGCCGCGAAGAGGCGTTCCATTGTGTACCCGATGACCTCGCCCGAGCAGTCGTCGAGGTTCGTTTCCAGCACCATCACCGTATCCTGGGCGAAGCCCACGGACGACCGTCCATAGGCAGTCCCCACCAGTAATCGCAGCATGTTCGGCTGTTCGATCGGGTCTTTCGTCCCCGCCCCGTGCCCGATGCGCTCGATCACCATCGTCGGCGTCTCGACGAACTCCGCGACGACGCTCGTCAGGATCGCCACACCCGTCGGCGTTGCGAGTTCGCCCTTCACCGGGCACCTCGCGATGGGCACGCCCTTCAGCAACTCGGCTGTGCCGGGCGTCGGCACCGGCATGATGCCGTGGGCACACTTCACGGTGCCGCTGCCGACCGCCACCGGCGACGCCGTGAACCGCTCGACGCCGAGCAAGTCCAGGCCGACGGCCGCCCCGACAATGTCAGCGATGCTGTCGAGCGCCCCGACCTCGTGGAAGTGGACCCGCTCCAGCGGCATCCCGTGCGCGACCGATTCCGCCACCGCGACCTTACGGAAGATCGTCGTCGCGAGTGCCCGTTGCGTCGGCGTGAGCGTGGCCTTCGCCAGAATCGCCTCGATGTCTGGCAGGAAGCGATAGTCTTCCTGATCCTCGGCGTGTATCGTCGCCTTCGTGGCTGCGAATCCGCACCGCTTCACCGTCTCGATTTCCAGTTGAATCGGCAGGCCGAGCGAATAGAGGGCAGACCGAATCGCGGCCGGATCGACGCCGGCGGCGAGGACGGCCCCCAGCACCATGTCGCCGCTGATGCCACTGAAACAATCGAAATGAGCCACACGCACGGAACGTCCTCCTGCGGAAAGTGTACAGGTTCCAGCAACGCCGGCCGTGGGCCTTCGCGTGCGGGGCGGGTATGACCTACATTGAACGTGTCTCGCAAGGAGCACGCATGATCGACGCACGGCAACGACTCTGGGCACTGGCCACGTCCGACGGCGGGTGGGGGTATCAGCCCGGCCAGCCGCCGCACCTCGAACCGACCTGTCTGGCGCTACTCGCTCTCGCGGCGGACACGGCACAACCGCCGGCGTGGGACGCGGCCCGGCGGTTCGTCATGGCGCAATTCGTGCCGACGGGTAAGGGGCAGACGGTTCGCCTCCAACGCGGTCGGCCACAGGCGGTGTGGCCGACCGCCCTGACGCTGTTCACCTGGGCCAACGGCCTCGCGACCGCCAACGAACTCGCCAGCCTCGCGGAAGGCTTGTTCGCCATTGAGGCCCGCACGATCAAGGCCGATCCCGAAGTCGCGGACATGCTCGACATCGACTCGCGGCTGATGGGCTGGCCGTGGGGCGAAGACACCTTCTCGTGGGTCGAACCGACCTCGTGGGCGTGCCTCGCGTTGCGGAAAGTTGGGCGTGGCGACCACCCGCGGGTGAAGGAAGGGCTTCGCCTGTTGCTCGACCGGGCGTTCGACACCGGCGGCGCGAACTACGGCAACCGCACCGTCCTCGGCCGCACGACCGAGCCGATTCCGGGGCCGACAGCCGTGCTGCTGATCGCGATGCAAGGCTTCGATCACCCGAAGATCGACGCCGCGAAGGGCTACCTACGCGTCCACGGCGAACAGACGACCGACCTGGAACACCTCGCCTGGATTCGCCTCGCCCTCAGTTGCCACGCCACCGACGACGCCACCCGGGACGCCCTGCCACGGCTCGATGCTCGCATTCGCGAATCGCTGGAAATCGAAGCAGCCACGACCAACGGCCTCGGCGCGGGGCCACTGCGGCTCGCGCTCGCGGCCCTGGCCCTGGACGCCGACACGCGAAATCCCTTCCGCCTGACCGACGCCCCGCAGCCCTCCGCGGGCGAACCGGCCTTCCAGGATCGCACCAATAAGGCCGTCTCGAAGAAGGAGCGGATGCCGCTCGGCGAACGGGTGCGGACGTACTTCCAGAGCTTCAGCGCGAAGATGATTTCCAACACGCGGCCGCTGCCACGCACGTCCGGCGTTCACATTGGGCGATGCGAGGAATACGACGAGGCAAAGATGCTCGTCCTCTTGAAGACGCAGTTCGGGCACTTCCGCGAACACGTGCCGGCCGCAGGTAAGCGGGTGGTGCTGAAGCCGAACCTCGTCGAGTACCACCGCGGCAAGGTCATCAACACTGACCCGCGGTTCGTCGATGCCGTCATTCAACTCTTCAAGGACGAGGGGGCCGCGGAAATCATCGTCGCCGAAGGGCCGGGCCACTGGCGGAACGTGCAGTTCCTGGTGAACGAGAGCGGCCTCGGCGATGTGCTCCGCAAGCACGGCGTGCGCTTCGTGGACATCAACCACGACGAGCCGCGGAAGATGCTGAACTTCGGCCGCACGACCGGGCTGGAGCACCTGTACATCTCGCGCACCGTCGCGGAGGCCGACGTGTTCGTGTCGCTGCCGAAGCTGAAGACACATCACTGGGCGGGGGCCACGCTGTCTTTGAAGAACCTCTTCGGCACGCTCCCCGGCATCTGCTACGGCTGGCCGAAGAACGAACTGCACTGGCGCGGCATTCCGAACAGCATAGTGGACATCGCCTGCACAAACACGCCGCACCTGGCCATCGTCGACGGCGTGATCGGCATGGAGGGGGACGGCCCGCTGAACGGCACCGCGAAGCCATTCGGCGCGCTCATCATGGGCATCGACCTGGTGGCCGTGGACGCGACTTGCTGCCGGCTGATGAAGCTGCCCGTCGAGCGCATCCCGACAATCGTGCTGGCGAACGAGAAGCGATTGGGGAACATCCGGGCCGACCTGATCCCGCAACTCGGCGAATCAATCGAGAGCCTGGCACAAGCATTCGAGCACCCGCCGGGGTTGGAAAAGCAGTTGATCCCGGAAGCAATCCTGCAACGCGGTAGGGCGTAGCAAAACAAGCCCGCGGGCGAGAAAGGGTTGCGAAGTCCCTTGTTCGCGCCGCGGGCTTGTCAGTGCCCCGATCGTGTTACCCCACGAAGACGCCGCCGGTGAAGCCGGCGAAGGAGTCGAAGCTGAGGCCGGATGCCGGGGTGCCGAGGCCGAGGTTTGCACCCAGGTAACTCGTCACGCGACTGCCGGACCCGCTGCCGGAGCCGACCACAAGGTCGGCCCGCGTGTCACTGTCGAGGTTCTTCACGGCCAGCCGGATGCCGCCGCGGCTGTTCACATCGCCGCCGAAGAAGTTGGCCAGCGGCGTGACGGTGTTCACCAGCAGT
>JBBQCQ010000350.1:0-5169 GCA_038318835.1 Gemmatales bacterium
AGCCGGGACCGCACGCGGCGACGCTCCGGCCGCAGTTCAACTTCATCGACGAGTGCGTCGATCGGAAACTCGTGAAGCTGAACATTGTCGCGTCCGACGTGTGCGACGATGCGACGTTCTTCCGTCGGGTCCACCTCGATCTTGTCGGCCTGTTGCCGAAGCCGGACGAGGTGCGGGCGTTCTTGAACGACACGACGAAGGACAAGCGGGCGAAGGTGATCGATCGCCTGATCCAGCGGCCGGAATTCGCGGATCTGCTGGCGTTGCGATGGGCGGACTTGTTGCGGGTGAATCGCCAGGTTCTCGGCCACGAACGAGCGTATGCGTACTTCCGGTGGATCCGCGAATCATTCGCACCGAACAAGCCGTTCGATGAATTCGCGAGCGAACTCGTGACGGCCGAAGGGCCGGTGAGTGAGTCGCCACCGGCGAACTTCTTCAAGGTCGCCACGAAGCCCGGCGATGCGGCTAGCACACTCTCCCAGGTCTTCCTCGGCATTCGCATCGCGTGTGCCGAGTGCCACCACCACCCCAGCGACCGCTGGACCCAGGCCGACTACGCCGGCATGCTCGCGTTCTTCGCTCCCGTTACGGTCGGCGGTGGTAAGACCGCCGCCGCCGTCCTCGCGGTCGGCGACCCCGTCACGAAGCACCCGCGGAGTGGCGTGGCGGTGTACGCTCACGCACTGGGTGTGGACGAGCCGACGGCCAACCCCGCGGGGGATCGCAGACTCGTCCTCGCGGCGTGGATGACGGAGCCGAGTAACCCGTACTTCGCCCGCAACTTCGCGAACCGCACCTGGGCGAACCTGCTGGGTCGGGGGATTGTGGACCCCGTGGACGACGTGCGAGCCACGAACCCGCCGAGCAACCCGGAGTTGCTGGACGCCCTCGCGAAGTTCGCCGTCGCGAAGAAGTTCGACACCCGCGAACTCGTTCGGGTGATCTGCAATTCGCGGGTGTATCAGTCGTCGTCTGTCCCGAACGCGAGCAACGAGAAGGACGAACAGAACTTCTCGCGGGCCGCCTTCCGCCGTCCGGGTGCGGAGGTACTGCTCGATATGATTGGTCAAGCCACGGGCGTTGGCGAGCGGTTCGCGGGGCTGCCGCCCGGAACGCGGGCCGTGCAAGTGTGGGACAGCGAAACGAAGCAACCGTTCTTGAAACTGTTCGGCCGGCCCTCGCGCATCTCGGCGTGCGAGTGCGAACGCAACGCGGAGCCGAGTACCGCCCAGGTGTTGAACCTGATGAACTCCCCGGAACTTCAGGGGAAACTCTCGCACGCCTCCGGCAACGTCGCGACCTGGCAGCGTGACCTGCTCGATGAGGGGAAGCTCGCCGACGAGCTGTACCTGACGGTGTTTTCCCGATTGCCGACGAGTGCGGAACGCGAGAAGGCCGCCCAGCATCTGTACGCGAAATCGAACCGCCGAACCGCGATCGAAGACCTGCTGTGGGCGTTGCTGAACAGCCTGGAGTTCTCGTTCAACCATTGAGGCCGACCCATGTCCCTCTCCCGATACTGCGACGGCCTCACTCGCCGCGATTGCGTTCGCCTCGGCACGGCCACCCTCTTCGGACTGCCGTTCGCCACGCACAATTTGTTGGCCGCGAGTGCGAAGAAAAAAGACCTCTCGCTCATCTACGTCTTCCTGCACGGCGGCATGAGCACCATCGACAGCTTGGACATGAAGCCGGACGCCCCGGCCGAGTTTCGCGGCGAGTTTCAGCCTATCGCGACGAAGATCCTCGGCCTCCAGGTGTGTGAACACTTGCCGAAGGTCGCGAAGGAAGTGGATCAGTTTTCGCTGGTCCGCTCGTTCACCCACCACAACTCCGATCACGGGGCCGCCGACCATTACATGCTCACCGGCTACTTCCCCGGTCCGGGCTTCAACGGCGGCTTGACGCCGAACAACCACAAACCCGCCTTCGGCTCGATCATCTCGAAGAAGCTCGGCGCTCGTGGTTCGGTGCCGCCCTACGTGTGCCTGCCGCGGATGCACCCGAGTTGCGGGTCCGCATACCTCGGAGCGGCCCACGCCCCGTTCGTGATCGACAGCGACCCGAGTGCCGCGAACTTCAGCGTGCCGGACTTGGTGCCGCCACCGGTGATCGCCGCGGATCGGATCGAGGACCGCCGGAAGTTGCTCGCTGATGTGGATCGCTTCCAGAAGTCGGCCGAGACACGGGCGAATAAGACGGCCGGGGCCGTCGAGACGTTCCGTGGGAAGGCGTTCGATCTGATGACATCTTCCGATGCGAAGCGAGCATTCGACATCGCCGCGGAGCCGGAGAAACTCCGCGACGCCTACGGCCGTCATTCGCTCGGCCAATCGTGCTTGCTCGCCCGACGGATGGTCGAAGCCGGCGTGCGGTGCGTGACCATAGACCACAGCAACTGGGACACGCACGACGGCAACTTCCGCGTGCTAAAGCAGACTCTGTTGCCGCAGTTCGACGCCGCGATTTCGACACTGTTCCGCGACCTCTCCGAACGCGGGATGCTCGATTCGACGCTCGTGGTCGTAACGGGCGAATTCGGCCGCACGCCGCGGATCAACAAGAACGCCGGCCGCGATCACTGGGGGCCGGGCTTCACCATACTCCTCGGTGGCGGCGGGTTGAAGAACGGTCAAGTGGTTGGTTCCACGAACGCCCGGGCCGAGCGGCCGGCCGACAATCCATATGGCCCCGAAGACCTGGCCGTGACTCTCTGCACGCAACTCGGCATCGACCCCCAGACGGAGTTTCACACCCCCGACGGCCGCCCGATCATGGTGGCGAACGGCGGCAAACTCATCAAGGAACTCGTGTAGTCACTATGCCGCGATTCCTCCTCACATTCGCAATGTTCCTGATCGCTTCCACGGCGTCGGCAACGCCGCCAGTCCTGTCGTATCTGTTCCCCGCCGGTGGCCAGCGCGGCACTGCGGTGAAACTCCGAGTCGGCGGTCTGTTCCTTCACGACTCCGCACAGTTCGAGATCGGCGGCGACGGCTGGACAACCCGGCATCTCTTGAAAGCGATCCCGCGAATCTGGTTCGAGGGGCCGATCCTGTCGCTACCCGAATCGCAACAGGCGGAAGACTACCCGGTCGACCGTGAGGCTTCGTTCGCGATTCCGAAGGACGCGAAAGTAGGTGCCGTGCGTGCCCGTGTGTGGACTTCGCAAGGAACCGCGACGGGGCCGCTGTTCGTGGTGGGCGACTTACCGGAAGTCGTGGAAGCCGAGATCGACGGCGACGCGATTGCCGTGCCGGTGCCACTGCCCGTGACGGTCAACGGCCGCATCTTCCCGCGGGAAGACATCGACCTGTGGGCGTTCCTGGCGAAGCGGGGCGAAACGATCACTGCGTTCGCGAACACCACGAACATCCGCTCGCCGATGATCGCGAAGCTGGAAATCACCGACGCGAGCGGGAACGTCCTCGCGGAGCAATCGGACCGCCCTGGACTCGGTCAGGATGCGAGCGTGCGATTCACGGCCCCCGCGGATGGGACTTATCACGTTCGCATCCGCGACGGTCGCAATGCTGGCGGGCCGTCGCACGTGTACCGCCTGACGATCACGGCCGGTCCCGTGGTGGATCGCATCTTTCCCCTCGGCGGCAAACGGGGCGGCACGACAACGCTCGCACTCGACGGGCCGGCCGGAACGAGAATGGTCGAGGTTCCGATTCCCGTCACGGCGAACGCGATGCCCCTGCAGTTCGGGGCCAACGTCGTCGAACTCGATGTCGAGGATTTGCCGGAGGCCGTGACGCCGGGCGAAACGCTCACCCCGCCCGTCATTCTCAACGGCCGCGTGGAGAAGGCCGGCCCCGCGAGTGCGTGGTTGCTCGCGCTAAAGAAAAGCACGAAGTACGAGTTCGAGCTTCGCGCCCGCAAGCTCGGCTCGCCGCTGTGCGGCCTCGTGACGATGTTCGATTCCACGGGGAAAGAAGTCGCACGAGGGGAAGCCGCCGACCCGACGGCCGACCCGAGTTTCGCCTTTCAACCCGCCGCCGATGGCGTCTATCGCGTGCAGGTGGCCGAGCGGTTCCGCAACCGGGGCGGCCGGGAGTACGCGTATCGGTTGAAGGTTCGCGACTCGAGTTCCGTCGAGCGGGGCTTCCGCCTGAGCCTGGCTGCCGAAAGTCTGAACGTGCCTCGTGGCTCTTCGGCGAAGGTGAAGGTCACCGTCGAACGGCTGGGCGGCTTCACGGGGGCCGTCGAACTGACGGCCGAGCAGTTGCCGGCCGGAATCACCGCCTCGAAGGCGACCCTCGCGGAGAAGCAAACGGCGGCGGACATCACCTTCACCGCCGAGGCGACCGCGAAGGTACTTCCGGGTAACGTAACCATCACCGGCACGGCGAAGACTCACAAGGCGAAGAGCGAACTGTGCGTCATCGCGACGGTGCCGACGTCGTTCCAGTTCACTGGCGAGTACACGATGAGCAACAGCCCGCGTGGCCAGCCGTATTCGCGAAGCTACAAGCTCGAACGCAACGGGTTCGACCGACCCGTCACGATCTCGTTGGCCGACCGCCAGGTTCGGCATCTCCAGGGCACGACCGGCCAACCGATCATCGTGCCGCCGAACAGCACCGAGTTCACGTTCTCCGCCCAGTTGCCCGCGTGGATCGAAACCGGCCGCACGTGCCGGGTGACGCTCATGGCTGTCGGCCGGGTGAAGGACGCCGATGGTACCGAGCATGTCGTGGCGTTCACCTCCACGGAGCAGAATCATCAGATGATCGTGGTGCCGGAACCGGGCCGCCTGGGAATCGATTGCGACCAGCCGACACTGCAAGCGGCACCGGGCAAAACCGTCCGCGTGCCGGTTCGCGTGGCCCGTGCGAAAGGTCTGGGCGGGCCAGTGACGGTCGAACTGATCCTGCCCGGCCACTGGAAGGGGATACGAGCGAAGCCGCGGATCGTGCCCGAAAACCAGGACGCGGGCGAACTGGAAATTGCGTTCGATTCGAGCGACCTCGGCCCGCTCAACGGTTCCGCGACGATCCGGGCCACCTCGGGTAACGTCATTGCGGAAGCGAGACTGATCGTCGTCGCACCGTGAGCGGACGTTGTTTCATATCGGGCGGGGGGGGGGGGGGGGGGGGGGGGCGGGGGGGCCGGGGGGGGGGGGGGAGTGGTGAGCGGCCGCCCACACAAAAAAACCAA
>JBBQCQ010000351.1:0-5165 GCA_038318835.1 Gemmatales bacterium
AGCACAAGTTGGCGACCGCTGGGCTGGTGGAGATTTCGAGACGGGCGGAGTTGGGAGAGTTCCTCCGGGCGTACGTTTTGGCTCGCACCGACGTCAAACCGGCCACGCTCGAAGTCTGGCAGCAACCGTGTCGCAACCTGATCGCGTACTTCGGCGACGGAAAGTTGTTGAAAGCGATCACGACCGGCGACTGCGAGCAGTTCAAGGCGTGGCTGCTGAAGCAGAGTTTGGCCCCGGCCACGTTGGCCAAGCGACTGACGTTCGCGAGGACCTTCTTCCACACGGCCCGCAAGCACAAGCTGATCGACGAGAACCCGTTCGTTGAAGTGAAGATCCCGACGGCCGACGTGAGCACCCGTCAGAGTTTTGTCGATCGCGACCGAGTCGACCGCCTGCTCGCGATGGCCAACCCGACGTGGCGAGCGATCATCGCGCTGTCGAGGTACGGCGGGCTGCGTTGTCCGTCCGAGGTCCTCTCCCTCGAATGGCGGAACGTCGACTGGGAACGGGGTCGTGTCACGGTCCCGAGTCCCAAGACCGACCGGTACGAGGGCAAGGGAAGCCGGACGATCCCCCTCTTCAAGGACCTCCGCCCGTTCTTGGAGGAAGCGTTCGAGTTGGCCGAAGCCGGTCAGACGCACGTCGTCGGCGGGAACCACCTGGCGAAGGCCAATGGCCCGACGGGGTGGAAGAGCTGCAACCTCCGAACGACGTTCGAAAAGTTGGTGAAGCGGGCGGGCCTGGAGCCGTGGCCGAGACTGTTCTACAACATGCGGTCGAGTTGGGAGACGGAACTGCTGGACGCATTCCCGGTCCACGTCGTGGCGAAGTGGATGGGGCACGACCCGAAGGTGAGCCTGAAGCACTACGCCCAGACGACGGAGGAACACTTCGAGCGGGCGGCCGGCGGCGCAAAAAGCGGCGCACTGGAGGCGCAAAAAGCGGCGCAGCAGAGGGCCGCAACAAATCGCGAGGAGCAGAAGACGTTACCGCAAAACGAAGAGGGGGAAGCACTTGCGGCTTCCCCCTGCGACTCGTCGCGAGGTCCTGCACAAGCATCTAGCGGAGAGTGTGGGATTCGAACCCACGGTAGGGTTTCCCCTACGGAAGTTTTCAAGACTTCTGCCTTAAACCACTCGGCCAACTCTCCGTCGGTATCGTAGCAAATCGACACCCACCCTTGAAGTAACATTCGGCCGGGAACCCGTGCCAGGGGAACTCGTTCGGGCCGCGAACTGGTCGTCGTCGGGCGAGTTCCTATCATGCACGGTTCCGCTAGACGGCCGGAAATTCGGGCCGACCCTTGTCAGGCCCCATGCGGCCGATACACTCGTAGACAGTGTAACTGGGATGATTTTTTAGCTACCGTGAGCAGGAGCGACGCGGCGGAGGTAGAACCGAGAAAGAGGAACGGGACGATGTCGATTACGAAGGACCGCAAGACCGAACTCATCAACCAATTCCGACGCAGCGACTCCGATACGGGGTCGCCGGAAGTGCAAATTGCCATTCTCACGGCTCGCATCAACGAGCTGACCGAGCACATGCGCACGCACTCCAAGGACTTCGCCAGCCGGCGGGGGTTGTTGAAAATGGTCAGTTCGCGGGCTGGCTTGCTGAACTATCTGCGGGAAACGGAACGAGAACGCTATCTGCAAGTCATCGGCAAACTCGGACTGCGGAAGTAACTTCCCACCCGACCCCTTCCAATCGCCATCAGCCGCCGGGATTTCCCCCGTGCGGCTGACACTGTTTCTACCGACTCCCGCCCGTCCCCACTCACCACTCTGACGAAAGGGTTCGAACTGTGCCTGTCACACGCGTTGAAAAGCAAATCGGCCACGCCACTCTGATTCTCGAAACCGGCAAACTCGCCAAACAAGCCCACGGGGCCGTCACCGTCCAGTACGGCGACAGCATGGTTCTCGTTGCCGCCACCATGGGGAACAACATCCCGGGCCGCGACTTCTTCCCGCTGACCGTGGACTACCGCGAAAAGACCTATGCGGCCGGCAAGTTCCCCGGCGGGTTCATCAAGCGCGAAACTCGGCCGAGCACGAAGGAAACGCTCGTCTCCCGGCTCATCGACCGGCCAATTCGCCCGCTGTTCCCGGCCGACTTCACGAAGGAAGTCCAGGTCATGTGCAACACGCTGTCGTTCGACGGCGAGAACGACCCGGACATGCTCGCCCTCGTCGGCGCGTCCGCGGCCCTGCACATCTCGCCGATGCCGTTCACCGCGCCAATCGCCGGCGTGCGCGTCGGCCGCGTGGACGGGCAACTGGTCGTGAACCCGACCGCGACGCAGATGGAAACGAGCGACCTCGACCTGATCGTCGCCGGGACGAAGGACGCGATCACGATGATCGAAGGCTTCGCCCGCGAACTGCCGGAACAAGAGATGGGCGACGCGATCATGTTCGCGCACAAGCACATTCTCGAAATCATCGCCCTCGTCAACGAACTGCGGTCGAAGGCCGGCCTGGGCACGAAAGAACTGCCCCCGCCACCGCCGGTTAGCCCGCTCGTGGACGAACTGCACAAGAAGTACGGGGCCGAGTTCCGCAAACGGTATCTCACAGAAGGCAAGCTCGCCCGCTACGCGGCCCTCGACGAGTTCAAGGCGCAGATCAAGAAGGAATACGCCCCCGAAGGCGCGGCCGAAGCGAAGTACACGCCCGAGCAGGTGTCTGCGGCTGTGTCGGCCCTCCGCGAGAAGATTTTTCGCGAGATCACGCTCAGCGGCACCCGCATCGACGGCCGCCCGGCGAAGCAGATTCGCCCGCTCTGGGCCGAGGTCGGCAGCATCCCCTGCGTCCACGGCTCGGCCGTGTTCCAGCGCGGCGAGACGCAAGCCCTCGTCATCGCCACCCTCGGCACGATGCAGGACGAGCAAAAGGTCGACGGCCTGATGCCCGAGTACAGCAAGAAGTTCATGCTCGACTACATCTTCCCGCCGTTCAGCGTTGGCGAGTGCAAACCGATCCGCGGGCCGGGTCGTCGCGAAATCGGCCACGGTATGTTGGCCGAGCGCAGCCTCAAGGCCGTGATGCCGGCCCCGAACAAGTTCCCGTACACCGTGCGATTGGTGTCGGAAATTCTGGAGTCGAACGGCTCATCGTCGATGGCCTCGGTGTGCGGCGGAACGCTCGCCCTCATGGACGCCGGCGTGCCGATCCGCCAGCCGGTCGCCGGCATCAGCATCGGCCTCGTGATGGAGAAGGATCAGCACGTTCTCATCACCGACATTCAGGGTGACGAAGACCACTACGGCGACATGGACTTCAAGATCGCCGGCACGCAAAACGGCATCACCGGCATTCAGCTCGACATCAAGCTCGACGGCATCAACGAAGCCATCGTGCGAGCGGCCCTCGAACAAGGGAAGGATGCCCGCCGCGAAATCCTTCGCACGCTGCTGAAGACGCTGATCTCGCCGCGGAAGGAAATCAGCATCAACGCCCCGCGGTTGCTAACCGTGAAGATCAACCCCGAGAAGATCGGCCTGCTGATCGGGCCCGGCGGCAAGACGATTCGCGCGATTCAGGAAGAGACCGGCGCGAAGCTCGACGTGGAGAACGACGGCACGGTGCAGATCGCCCACAGTGACGCGGCCGGGGCCGAAGAAGCGAAGCGCCGAGTCGAAGCTCTGTGCGAAGAAGTGAAGGTCGGCAAGGTTTACGATGGCAAGGTGTCGAGCATCAAGGACTTCGGCGCGTTCATCGAGATCATGCCGGGCCGCGATGGTCTCTGCCACATCAGCGAACTCGACCACGGCTACGTCGGCCGGGTGGACGACGTGGTGCGGGTCGGCGACAAGGTGCAGGTGAAGGTCATCGGCATCGACGACCAGGACCGCGTGAAGCTGTCCCGCAAGGCACTGATCACCCCTCCGCCACCGCGTGAAGGCGGCGACGAAGGCGGCGGCGACCAGGGTGGCCCGCCCCGCGACCGGGGTGGGGATCGTGGTGGGGATCGTGGCGGCGACCGCCGCGGCGGTGGCGACCGCGGTGGCCGCGAACGCAGTGGCGGCGGCGACCGGGGTGGCTTCCGCGACCGCGACTGATTTGTGAAGGATACGAAGCCCACCCGCCTCAGCGGGTGGGCTTTTTTCATAATGGGCAGCACCTATGAGCTACACCATTCGGTTCCGCAGTTGCAACTACAAGATGGGCGACGACTCCCCCCGGCCGCTGCTCAACGGCGGCGTGGGCCGTCCCATTGTCACCGACCTCGGGTTGACGGAGGCAGAAAGGAATGCCGTTCTTGCCCTGCTCCGGCATCGCAACTTTCGACGTGTCAGCCACGATGATCGCGTTCAAGTCGCTCTGCCGGGTGGAACGCCGGTCACGGTCCACCTCGTCGGCCTCTTCGCTAACAAGATTTGTTTCGACGGCATCGTCGTCGCCCCCGAACTGACACCAGTTCTCGCAACATTCGCCTTCGACATAGCGAAGGCTGGCAACTTCCTCTTCGGGATGGAGAACCACCGGCCGTTCGTCATTACGAGTCAACAGCACCGCGCCATGTCACTGACATTCCCCGGCTGCCAGGTCGTCCCCACTGCGAGACATCTGTGGCAGATCGTCGGCCCGCCTCCGGTAGAGGAACCGACAGGCGAAGACGCGAAATCCCCTGAGCCGGCGGCCGAATAAGCCGCGGCCGCAACTGCTGGAGAAAGTGTGAGAGTTCGAGGATTGACCCTTCCTCAATCTCGACTGATGGAGTAAGCTTTCCCCATCCCTCCCGCCTTCATTCGTAGGCACCCGAAATATGCTGACGACTTTCACCGTCGCGGCCCTGGCGTTCGCCTCGGTCGCGACTTCGGCCCCCCGACCGCTGCCCATCACCGGCCTCACGCCGTCGGTCCACGTGCCGAACCTGTGCAAGTACCACTACCGCGTCAGCACGCCGTCGGCCGAGTGTCAGCGGTTCTGCGACGAGGGGTTCGGGTACTACTACTCCTACGTCTGGATGGAAGCTGCCCGCAGCTTCGAGACGGCCTTGAAGCACGACCCCGACTGCGCGGTGGCGTGGCTCGGCCTGCACCGCGCATTAGAGAAGTGGGGCAAGACCAGCACGCCGAAAACCGATCGGATTCTCGCCGTGCTCGGCGCGGCACTCCAGCCGCAGTTGCCCGACCAGTACAAGAAGGCTCCGCACGA